>JAAZGC010000118.1 GCA_012511425.1 Clostridiales bacterium
AACAATATGTCGAACATCCGAAAGGAGAGAGCGGGAAAAGCCAAACTCCGTCCGCCTCTAACCGTCGGTTGTCAGCCCCGCCGGAATGCCGGTCCGGGGCATATAAATCAGGAGGATCACAAATCATGCAAATGTCAGACGTTATTGGGGATATGCTCACCCGAATCAAGAACGCCAGCGGCGCGAAGCATTCCACCGTTGACATTCCCGCCTCGAAAATGAAAAAGGCGATAGCCGACATCCTCACCGAGGAAGGCTATATCAAGTCTTCGACAGTCATCGAGGACGGCAAACAGGGCATCATCCGCGTTACTCTGAAATATCTCCCCGGAAAGAAGAAAGTCATATCCGGAATACGCCGCATCTCCAAGCCGGGTCTCCGCATTTATGCGTCGGCTTCGGAAATGCCCCGCGTCTTCAACGGCCTCGGCATCGCAATAGTCTCCACTTCAAAGGGGATTATGACCGATAAACAGGCAAGAAGAGAACATATCGGCGGCGAAGTTCTCGCCTTCGTGTGGTAATTGAGGAGGAACTGAAATGTCAAGAATCGGAAAGATGCCGATTACGGTTCCCGCCGGCGTAGACGTAAAGATCGACGGCAATCTCGTTACCGTAAAAGGCAAACTCGGCACACTCGAGCAGAAAATCAGCCCGAGAGTCACGCTGAAATATGAAAACAATGTAATCACCCTCTCCATTCCCGAGGATGAAAACGAAAATCCCCGCGTCCGCCGCGGCGACAACGCCCTCTGGGGTCTCCCCCGCTCACTTGTCAACAACATGGTTGTCGGAGTGAGCCAGGGATTCCAGAAGAAGCTTGAAATCGTCGGCGTCGGCTACAACGCGCAGAAGAACGGCAAGACCCTTACTCTGAACGTCGGTTATTCTCATCCCATTACCTTCGAGGAGACGGATGAGGTCACCTTCGAGTGCCCGGACGCTCTGACGATAATCGTCAAGTCCGCCTCGAAACAGGCCGTCGGCGAAATAGCATCCCAGATTCGCTCAAAGAGGCCGCCGGAACCTTATCTCGGCAAGGGAATCAAGTACTCCGGCGAGTATATCCGCCGTAAAGCCGGCAAGGCCGGAAAAGCCGCGCAGTAAGGAAAGGAGCGGATATAAATGTTTAGCAGCAAGAAAAAGAATGAGGCGCGTCTTAAGAGACATGCCCGCGTAAGAAGCAAAATCAGCGGCACCGCCGCACGTCCGCGTCTTTGCGTATTCCGTTCCAACGCCAATATCAGCGTTCAGGTAATAGACGACGTAAAGGGAGAAACCCTTTGCTCTGCCTCCTCTCTCGAAAAGGACTTTGACATGAGCGGCACCAAGAAGGAAGCCGCAAAGCGCGTCGGAAAAGCAGTTGCCGAGCGCGCTCTTGCCAAGGGAATCGAGGAAGTAGTATTCGACCGCGGCGGATATCTCTATCACGGCCGCGTAGCTGAATTAGCCGCCGGAGCCCGCGAAGGCGGACTCAAGTTCTGAGAGGTAAAAGCAAAATGGTTTCAAAACGTATAGACCCTACGACGCTTGACCTCGTGGAAAAGAACGTCGTAGTCAAAAGTGTATCCAGGACCGTTAAGGGCGGACGCATCAGAAGATGGTCGGCAATAATGGTTGTCGGCGACGGCAACGGTCACGTAGGCTACGGACTCGGCAAAGCCGCCGAAGTTCCGGAAGCCATCCGCAAGGCGATCGAGGATGCCCGCAAGAACATCATCAAGGTTTCGCTTAAGGGAACCACAATACCGCACGAAATCATCGGCGAATACGGCGCCGGCCGCGTCCTGCTGAAACCGGCTCCCGAAGGAACCGGAATCATCGCCGGAGCAACCGTCCGCGCACTCGTCGAATCGGTCGGTATCAAGGATATCCGTACAAAGTGCCTGCGCTCTACCAACCCGACAAACGTCGTAAAGGCGACTTTCGAAGCTCTTAAGAGCCTTCGCACCGCCGAAGAGATCGCCAAGATCCGCGACATTCCGGTCGAGCAGGTAAGAGGCTGAGGGGAGGACAATAATGGAAAAGACTATAAAGGTCACCCTGATAAAGAGCCTTATCGGATCCAAGCCCAACACCAAGCGCAATGCAGAAGCCCTCGGTCTTAAGAAGATCGGCGACTGCTATGTAGGACCTGATACTCCGGCAACCAGAGGTAAGGTCAGAATAATCGAGCACCTCGTAGAGCTCGAAGAAGAAGTCTGACTCATCTCTGACAGGCTTGTATAAAACTAAGGAGGAAACTTAATGAAGCTCCATGAATTATCGCCTGCTGCCGGTTCTGTCAAAAAAGGTTGGCGTGTCGGCCGCGGCGCAGGTTCCGGTAACGGAAAAACCTCCGGAAGAGGACATAAGGGCCAGAAGGCTCGCTCCGGCGCATCAATCCGCCGGGGATTTGAAGGCGGACAGCTCCCGCTGTACCGCAAGCATCCGAAGAAAGGCTTTACGCCTTTCGCTCCGGTTGAATATGCAATCGTAAATCTTAATACCCTTAACAAATACGAAGACGGCTCTGTCATAGACCTTGAAAGCCTTATGGCAGACGGAGTTGTAAGAAAGCCTCTTGCGGGACTCAAGATCCTCGGAAACGGCGAGCTCAAAAAGCAGCTCACCGTCAAGGCTGCCAAATTCTCCGAAGCCGCAAAAGAAAAAATAGAGGCTGCGGGCGGAAAAGCCGAGGTGGTCTGAGGTGTTTCAGACATTAAAAAACGCATGGAAGGTGCCGGAGCTCCGAAAAAAGATGCTCTTCACCCTGCTCATACTCCTGCTTTACCGAATCGGAGCCGTTATCCCGGTTCCCTTCGTATCGAGCGACAAAATGCACGCTCTGATGAGCATGGGCAGCGGCTCGATGTTCCAGTATCTGAACATCATGTCGGGCGAAGCGTTCTCAAGGGCTAACCTGTT
>JAAZGC010000119.1 GCA_012511425.1 Clostridiales bacterium
GACGGCAACGTCACCGGCGAAAAGGATCTGTTCGGTCTTACCGGAAACTCCGGATATATGTTCATGTATCAGGTTGCGATGGATCAGCCTACGACCAGACCGAATGCCGACGGCGAGCCGGAGCTTGTAATCAATACCCCGAAGATGGCGACTATCGCAGAGAAGATGTATGACATGGCCGTTGCCTATGAATATTCGAAGGTTGACAACGACACCGACTCGGCTATATTCATTGACAGCCGCAGTCTTTTCATGACCACGAAGCTGTCAAGCTGCATAGATAAATCTCTCAGATCGATGGAAGACGACTACGGCATACTGCCGCTGCCGAAATATGACGAGGCTCAGAGCGGATATTTCAGCCACGGCTCGGCGCACTCGAATATGCTGGGCATTGCCGCCATTCAGCCGGATATCGAACGCACCGGAATAATTCTCGAAGCGCTTACTGCAGAAGGCTACAAGATGATAAAACCTGCGGTTTACGACGTCGCGCTAAAGCAGAAAGGCGCCCGCGACGACGATTCCGCCGAAATGATCGACATTATCTGCGCCACCCGCACCGGGGATTTCGCCGACCTTTACGATGAATGGGGACTTGTTTACACCCTCGACCATATGAACCGCTCAAAGATAGATACCTTTGCTTCATTCTACGCGAAAAATGAAAAAGCTTCTGTCAAGCGCCTTTCAAAAGCTGTCGACCTGTTCAGAGAAATGCCGTAACAATCGAAATTAAGCTGCACCGAAAAAACTAAATAAGCAAAGCTCCCCTCGCAGGATATCTGCACGGGGAGCTGTGTTCATTATTCAATTTTTAGTTATTTCAGATGCTCGTCATAAAATGCCACAAGCTCGGCCTTACGTTCGCGGAAAAGATCGGAGTCATGACCTCGTCCCTCGATATAATCCAACCGTATGCGGGGATTATTCGTGCCGAAAGCGGCGATATATTTTTCGACTCCGATCTCGGGTATTACCACGGTATCTTCATCGCCGTGTACCACCCAGATTGCTGCACCGGATTTTTTGAATCCGTCGACTCCGGCAGCGGTTGAGTATTTTCCGAACTTAAGCAGCTCGTAAAGCCACATAAAGGGCTTTATCAGCTCGATCTGATCCGGCATTATATTGGCTCCCTGTGCAGCCATGATATCAGTCGAGGAATTGAAGCCGGAGAATAGAGCGGCGGCTTTTACTTCCGGATGAAAATTCAATACCGCGCCTCCCGAATACGCTCCCCAGGAAAATCCGAACAAGCCTATCGGCAGGTCTTTCATTTCGGTGTCGCTTTCGATATAGTTTATCGCTTTATCAAGATCGGCAACGCCCTGAGGCATCCCGCCGACCATTTCGCCGCCGCTTTCGTCATTGGCGGTAGCGTCATAGCCGAAAACAAGGTAACCGGCTTTGGCAAACACATCGAACATATCCATATATCCGACCTGACCGCCTGCGCCGTAGCCGTGCGATGAAATTATGACTCCCTTCGGAGAATCGACTCCCTCCGCACGGTAGACATAACCGACCAGTGTATCTCCGCGGTTGTTCTTGAATTCGCGGCGATCGGCAGTAAGACCTTCGAAATCTTCGATAAAGTACATATTGTTAAATCCGGTATCGATTCGCGTTCCGAAGTTTTGTTTGAATACCTTGTCCATGACAACCATCGAAGCTGCCAGAAGAATGAGAATAAGCGATAGTAATACGATTGCAATAATAATCATGACTTTACGGGCTCCGCCAGATTTCCTGACTTTTTCCATTGTAAAATCCCTCTTCAAATTGGATTAAATAATAATGACACTTTGCGGCATGCACCTGGCGCAGTAATATTATATCACTTTTCGTTTTAAAGGTCAACCTTAAAGCTGTTTAAATGCAGTAAAAAGTTCCCGGAAAAAGCCTTCTGCATATCCGGGAACATAAAATCAATCCAGGCCGTTTATAACGAGCTTAAGCATATCGGCCGGATTGTCCGCTGCCTTGACCTTTTCCGACGCGGCAGCAAGTATGCCGTTTTCATCGATCAAAAAGCTCGAGCGGACGACTCCCATTGATAATTTCCCCGCCATCTTTTTCTCCTGCCAGACTCCGTAAGCTTCGATTGCTGTTCTTTCGGTATCCGACAGTAAAATGAAGGGAAGCGAAAACTTTTCTTCGAATTTCTTGTGCGAAGCAACGCTGTCCTTTGAAATTCCGATTACGACTGCGCCGTTTTTCACGAACTCATCGTAAAGCCCGGCGTACCCCTGAGCCTGCAATGTGCAGCCGGGAGTGTTGTCTTTGGGATAAAAGTATAATACTACCTTTTTGCCTCTGAAATCTTCAAGGCTGTGAATATTTCCGTTCTGATCCGGAAGTGAAAAGCTCGGTGCGGGTTTGTTGAGTTCGGGCATATTAATTCTCCGTAAGTGTATAGTGTTGACAATCGGGTTTTATAGTAGTATAATAAATGAAAACAAATTTGGGGGAAACAGTTATGCTCAGCGATAAACAAACCGCCTTATACCTCGATCGGATCGGACTTGACGGCTCGGATATAAGCCTTGATACTCTCATCTCGGCTCATCTTGAAACAGTTCCGTATGAAAACCTGGATATGATGAATAATGTTAAGCTGTCGCTTGACAATGACCGTTTGTATCGGAAGATTGTTGAGGAGCACCGCGGAGGATACTGCTTCGAGCTTCAGGGAATATTCCGTGAACTGCTGATGTCGCTCGGCTATAAGGTCGACCAGCTTGTCGGAAGATTTATCGACCCGCCCGGCTCGCCAATCCAGATGAGACGGCATCGCGTGCTTATAGCTGAACACGAAGGTGAAAAATATGTCTGCGATGTCGGGGTGAGGATCGAATCTCCCCGAATCAAACTGCTGCTTGACAGCGGATGCGTTCAAAGCGACGGATTTGCCGAATATAAGATGGAGCGCGACAGCTTTTACGGTCATGTTATCCTTCAGAATATGCTTGTCCCCGCAGGTTCCGGCTGGCAAAGGCTGTATGCATTCACCGACGAGCCGCAGCTTGACATCGATTACGAGATGCCGAGTTTTTACTGTGAGCGGCATCCCGATTCACCGTTCAATAAATTCTCGATGATCGGCGTCAGAACCGATTACGGTATGATCTGCCTCGACGGCAGATATCTTAAAAGAACCGATAAAGACGGCACAAAGACAATATTGAGAATCGAAGACGAAAAGGAAGCGGCTGAAATAACAGAGAAATACTTCGGTCTTCGCCTTCCGAAGGAATACAAGATATTAACCGGTTCAATAGACTGAAGCTTGGCTTGCCGAGCTGACATTTCCGACATAATAATTATATCATAAAGGTATACTTTTGTCAAGATACGCCCGTCAGAAAATGACTGCCGGGCGGTTTTGATTTAGAGAATATTGCCCACTACTGTGCTAAAACAATCTGTTGAAAAGTATCTTTATATGCCGCAGTCGGTCAAGTCTTATTATTTTAGGTAAACTGCCGACCGAGACCTTATTCATAAAATGTTAGAAAAGATATAAAGATTGATTAATCAAATCCCGCTTGATATAACGCACAGATGATAGTATAATATTAACAGTTTATTTTTTTACCGTATAGTTAACGGTGTTAACCTAACCCCGGCCGTACTTTTATTTATACATCCGGCCGCACTTAATGAATCCGCACCATTACCGTAACTTATGCGGATTTTTTATTTAGCGGCAAGGTGATCAGTGTTAACCAGATTTCGCCGTCCGTTGGCGATTTCGCGATTAATAAAAGAGCATTATACCCGGAAGTAAACACTGATAACTCGCGTTAAAAAATAAACTTATCTTCACCTGCACCCTCCGGCGCAGGATTTCTTACAACGTAAAGTAAACACTGTTAACAAAAAGGAGAATGACATGGTATTCGAAAACATAGCTCAGGTTATTTCCGACCGCACCGACACCCCCGTAGAGGAAATTACTCTTGAATCAAAAATCAAGGATCTCGGAATCGATTCTCTCGATTCTGTCGAACTTCTGCTGGAGCTTGAAGACAGACTCGGACATGAGTTTGATATTGACAGAAAAGTCGAAACAGTTTCCGATCTGGTTGCCCTCGTCGAAGAGCAGATGAAACAATAAGATGCTTAAATCGAAAATCTGCGATCTCCTTGGGATCAAATATCCGGTTTTCCAGGGAGGAATGGCCTGGGTTTCCGATGCCGATCTTGCAGCGGCCGTGTCCGAGGGCGGAGGTTTGGGAATCATTGCCTCCGGTTCGGCTCCGGCTTCATACGTTAGAGAGCAGGTCGAAAAGCTGCGTACCATGACCGACCGCCCCTTCGGCGTCAACGTTATGCTTATGAGCGAGCATGCCGATGAAATTGCCGGGCTTTGCGCCGAGCTGAAAGTCCCGGTTGTCACAACAGGCGCCGGCAATCCCTCAAAGTATATGTCCGGCTGGAAGCAGGCGGGGGTTAAAGTTATTCCTGTCGTTGCGTCCGCGGCACTCGCAAAGATGATGACCAGGCTCGGTGCCGACGCCGTCATTGCCGAGGGAGGCGAAAGCGGCGGTCATATCGGTGAGCTTAATACAATGGTGCTGACCCCGGTGATATGCGAATCGACTTCTTTACCGGTTATTTCCGCAGGCGGCATAGCCGACGGCAGGGGACTGGCGGCGGCTTTCATGCTGGGAGCCTGCGCAGTTCAGGTCGGAACAAGATTTCTCTCCGCCGAAGAGTGCAACATCAGCGATGTTTATAAACAGAAGATACTTCAGGCAGGCGATCTTGCTACCATGGTAACCGGACGCCGCCTCGGTCATCCGGTAAGAAGCCTCAGAACTCCGTTTGCAAGAAATTATCTCAAAGCGGAATACGAAGGCATGCCGGATGATGAGCTTGAAGCACTCGGCGCAGGTTCGCTTCGAAGAGCGGTCAAGGACGGCGATGTCGAGCGCAGTTCTTTCCTTTCCGGTCAGTCCGCCGCGCTTGTGACTCGGATACAACCCGCCGCGGAGATAATAAAAGACATTGTCGAAGGCGGCGAAAAGCTGCTCGGAGGAGCCACCCAATGGGTAAAATAGCAGTTGTTTTTCCCGGTCAGGGCGCTCAATACAGCGGAATGGGAAAAGACCTCTATGAAAACAGCCCGGCTTCGAAAGGTGTTTTTGACCGCCTTGAAATACTGTCTCCCGGCATAATCGACCTCTGCTTTAACGGCTCCGAAGAAGCCCTTAAAGAAACCAAAAATACCCAGCCGGCAATGTTTGCCGTCGAAGCAGCCGCATATGCCGCATTAAAAGAAGCGTGCATTCACGCCGATATGACGGCAGGATTCTCACTCGGTGAAATAACCGCTTTATTTGCCTGCGGTGCGGCAGACCTCGAAACCGCATTTATGCTTGTTAGAAAACGAGGCGAATATATGCAGCAGTGCGCGGAAGCAAATCCGGCCAATATGGCTGCAGTAGTTAAACTCAGCCGTGAAGAAATCGAGCATATATGTGAAAGAACCGAAGATTGCTGGCCGGTGAATTATAACTCGCCGGGGCAGACGACGATTGCATATAAAGGGGATTTCGCCGGCATTTCCGATCAAGTAAAATCTGCCGGCGGCAAAGCAATCCCGCTGAAAGTCGGCGGCGGATTTCATTCTCCGCTGATGAACGAGGCCTCGGAACAATTTCGCTTGCTGCTTGATACCGTTAAACTGAATGCCCCGGCGATACCCCTCTATTCGGATGTCACCGGTCTGCCGTATCCGGATGACGTCAAAGATCTGCTTGCTGCCCAGATAAATTCACCCGTAAGGTGGGAAAGTCTTATCATAAACATGGTACAAGCGGGAGCAAAGACATTTATAGAAGCAGGACCTGGCAATATCCTGTCGGGACTCATAAAAAGAATCGCCGTCGATGCGGCGATATACCAGGCAGGTGATTGCAAATTATTAAACGAATTAAAAGAAAATCTGTCAGGAGAACATCAATGCTGAACGGAAAGACTGCGGTCGTAACCGGAGGCTCGAGAGGTATAGGAGCGGCTGTTGCAAGGAAGCTTGCATCAAAGGGTGCCGATATAGCCATAGTTTATTCGTCCGACGACAACGCGGCAATGACCGTATGCGAAGAGATTAAAAAGGATTTCAGCGTAAACTGCCGTACCTACAGATGCGATGTTTCGGATTTCGAAGAAGCCAAAAAAACGGTTACTGCAATTAAAAATAATTTCGGCTCGATTTACATTCTTGTGAACAATGCCGGCATAACAAGAGACGGCTTATGCGCGATGATGAGCGAAGAAGACTTCAGCCGTGTAATCGATGTAAACCTTGTCGGCGCCTTTAACATGATCCGCCATTGTATCGCCGGATTTATCAGACAGAGAGGCGGCAGGATAATAAACATAAGCTCGGTATCCGGGATTATGGGAAATGCGGGACAGGCAAATTACTCCGCTTCAAAAGCCGGCCTTATCGGCCTTACAAAGTCGATTGCCCGCGAGCTTGCTCCCCGCGGAGTTACCTGCAACGCAATAGCGCCGGGATTTATACTGACAGATATGACAAAAGACATGGCGCAGCAGGATGAGATAAAAGCTCGTATTCCGCTGGGGAGTATCGGAAGTGCCGAAGACGTCGCTTGTGCCGCCGCATTTCTGGTGGAAGCGTCTTATGTTACCGGCGAGGTGCTGCGCGTAGACGGCGGCCTTGCAATGTGAGGATTTAAATGAATAATGAACTGAGAAGAACGGTAGTTACCGGTTACGGAGCAATTACTCCCATCGGTATCGGTATAGAAAATTTCTGGCAGGGACTTTTGAACGGCAAAAACGGTATCGGTCCGATAACCCTGTTTGATCCGGCCGATTATAAAGCAAAGCTGGCTGCGGAAGTAAAGGATTTCGATCCGCTGAATTATATGGAGAAATCCGAGACGCTTAGAACCGACAGATTTTCCCAGTTTGCACTTGCCGCCGCCGATGAAGCGGTAAAAATGAGCGGTCTTACCGGCAAAATCGCACCCGAAAGAACAGCGGTATATATGGGCACCGGTATCGGCGGAATGCAGACTTTTGTCGAAGAACACAATAAACTGCTACAAAAGGGAACCAGAAGGGTATCATCGCTTTTTGTCCCGATGATGATCTCAAATATGGCTTCGGGATTGATAGCAATCAGATATAACTGCCGCGGAACTGCAATGCCCTGTGTTACTGCCTGTGCTTCCGGTTCGAACGCCATCGGCGAAACGATGAGACTTATCCGCCACGGTTATGCCGATGCGGTTATCTGCGGAGGCACCGAAGCCGCAATCACCGGTATCGGAGTAGCCGGTTTTATTAATATGCAGGCGCTGTCAACCGAAGAAGATGCCGATAAAGCCTCGCTTCCGTTCGACAAACGGCGCGCCGGTTTCGTTATCGGCGAAGGCGCCGGAGCGCTTGTAATAGAAGAATACGAACACGCCAAAGCCCGCGGTGCGAATATTTTAGGCGAAGTTGTCGGATACGGCAGCTCCTGCGACGCGTATCACATGACCGCTCCGCATCCGGACGGCGAAGGCGCCGTTTCGGCTATGAAAGCCGCTCTCTGCGAAGCCGGATATCAGGACGGCGAAAGAGTATACAAAAACGCACACGGTACCGGCACCAAACTTAACGATGCCGCGGAAACCAAGGCAATTAAGATATCTTTTGGTGAAGAAGCTGCGTATAAATCTACCGTCGTCAGCTCCACAAAGTCAATGACAGGACACCTGCTCGGTGCTGCCGGCGCGATCGAAGCCATTGCAGCCTTAAAAGCGCTGGAGACGGGAATGGTTCCTCCGACGATCAATCTCAATGACCCGGATCCCGAATGCGACCTTGATTATGCGCCAAACAAAGCTCGCGAGTTCAAAGCGGATCTGGCGCTCTCAAATTCGCTTGGTTTCGGCGGGCATAACGCCTGCATTGCTTTCAGGAGAGTATGATAATGAAGGTCGAAGATATCCGCAGATACGCGGAGATCATGAAAGAGTTCGGTCTTTCCGAGCTTGAAATAACGGAAGACGATAATAAAATAAGACTCAGCCGGACCGTAACGGCAGAAATAAAGCTTCCCGCCGCCGCAATTCAGCCTGCGGCTGAAGTCAGGGAAGAACCAAAATCGGAAGACGACGGTCTTTATCTGCTCAAATCTCCGATGGTAGGCGTATTCTACCATGCTCCTGCCGAAGACGCCAAGCCGTATGTAAAAGTCGGCGATCAGGTAAAAAAAGGCGATGTTATCGGGCTAATTGAAGCGATGAAGCTGATGAACGAAGTGCTTTGCGACTGCGACGGAACGGTCGAAAGCTTTGTCGCGGAAAACGCATCTCCGGTCGATTTCGGCGCCGGACTTATTAAAATAAGGGTGTGAATTAATGAACAGAGAGGAACTTAAAAATGTCCTGCCGCATCGCGGCGCCATGCTGCTGCTCGATGAAGCGCGGCTCATAGAAGGTGAAGCGAGAGGAAGCTATAAGATCAAGGGCGACGAATGGTTCCTTGACGGTCATTTTCCCGGCAATCCGGTCGTGCCCGGCGTCGTGCTATGCGAAATTCTTGCCCAGTCGGCATGCGTTCTGATGAAAGACAGTCTTGGCGGCGGCAAGCTTGCATATTACACCGGTCTCGATAAAGTTCGCTTCAAATCGCCGGTAAAACCCGGCGATACCTTTGAAACCGTCTGCAGGATAACAAAGGCAAAGCATCCCTTCTATTTTGCCTCCGGAGAAGGATATGTCGGCGAAAAACTCTGTCTTAAAGCCGAGTTTTCCTTTGCCGTTGTCGGAGAGAGCTGATGTTTTCGAAAATATTAATTGCCAACCGAGGCGAGATCGCTGTCAGGATCATAAGAGCCTGCAAGGAAATGGGAATCTTGACGGTCGCCGTTGTTTCCGAGGCCGATAAAGCTGCGCTCCATGCCGCGCTGGCCGATGAATGCATCTGCATCGGCTCGTCTTCTTCGGCAGACAGCTATCTCCGGATGGACAGAATAGTTTCTGCAGCGTTGCTGACGGGTGCTCAGGCGATTCACCCCGGCTACGGATTTCTTTCGGAAAATTCCGAATTTGCCGCTCTCTGCCGCAAAAACGGCATAGCCTTTATCGGTCCTTCAGCGGAGAATATGCAGCAGCTATCTAATAAAACCGAGATCAAGCGCCGCATGTCGGAAGCCGGTCTTTCCTGCATTCCAGGAACACCGCCGCTGAAGTCACTAGCGGAAGCCGAGAAAAACGCCGAAGAGATAGGCTATCCCGTAATGCTTAAGGCAGCAAACGGAGGCGGCGGACGCGGAATCCGCCTTGTGAATTCACGCGAAGAACTTTCCGACGCCTATTCGTCATCGGTTGCGGAAGCCATAGCCGCATTCGGCAGCGGTGCCGTATACATGGAGAAATACATCTGGCCGGCAAAGCATGTGGAGATACAGATAATTGCCGACGAAACCGGCAGATGCGTGGTGCTCGGCGACCGCGACTGCTCTATTCAGAAGCGGCATCAGAAGATAATCGAAGAAACCACCGCACCGACCGTATCGGCGGAAAAGCGTGCGGAAATGATCGATAAATGCGCGGCGGCAATCAAAAAGATCGGTTATTTCGGTGTCGGCACTCTCGAATTCCTGCTCGATGAAAGCGGCAATTTCTGGTTTATGGAGATGAATGTCCGGCTTCAGGTCGAGCATGCCGTCACAGAGATGCTGACTCAGACTGATCTTGTCAAATGGCAGATCCGTGTCGCGGCGGGCATCCCGCTTTCATTCACTCAGCGGGATATAGATATGAACGGCAGCGCAATAGAATGCCGGATCAATGCCCTTCGTCCCGGCAGAGTCAGCTTTATACACGTTCCGAGCGGTCCCTTCGTCCGCTTCGATACCTATCTCACCGGCGGAGCCGAAGTTACCAGGTTTTACGATCCTATGGTCGGGAAGATGATTGTATATGCGGGCACCCGCGAAGAAGCCATCCGCAAGATGAAAGCATCTCTTTGCGAGCTTGTTATATCCGGAGTTGACATAAATATCGAGGAGCTGCTCTCAATTCTCGAAGATGAAAGATTTGCCTCCGGCAGATACGATCTCTCTTTTTTTGATTGAATAATACTCTTTAAGGCCGAGGAAGTGAAAAATGTCGAATTTACCCAACGTTCCGTTTCTTAAATTCATATATAAACCCAAGAATGAGCTTGAAAAGGGCGGACGAACCGAAATTCCGGCCAATCGTCAGTCTTCCGAGCCGGAGAGAAGATGCCCGAATTGTAATAAAAACATTCCTCTCACAAAGATCAGCTCAAATATGTCAATGTGCGACTGCGGCTATCATTTCAGAATGACCGCAAGGCAGCGCATAGCGCTTGTTTGCGACAGCTTTGAGGAACTATGGCCGGGCGTGGTTTCGAACGATCCTCTCGGATTTCCCGGTTATCAAAAAAAGCTTGAAACCGTAAAAGTTGCATCGGGAGAATCCGAAGCGGCAGTCTGCGGTAGAGCTGAGATAGACTCTCAACCCTGCGCTGTTTTTGTCATGGAATCATATTTTATGATGGGCTCGATGGGCTCTGCTGTCGGTGAGAAAATAACCCGTTTGTTTGAGTATGCAACTCTGAACCGTTTACCGGTCGTCGGCTTTACTGTTTCGGGAGGCGCCCGGATGCAGGAGGGGCTTTTGTCGCTCATGCAGATGGCGAAGACAAGCGGCGCGGTCCGCCGTCACAGCGAGGCAGGCTTGTTCTATCTTACTGTACTTACCGACCCTACAATGGGCGGAGTTACAGCAAGCTTTGCGATGGAAGGGGATATTATTATCGCCGAGCCGGGAGCAATGGTAGGATTTGCGGGGCCGAGGGTAATTGAGCAGACAACCGGAAAGACGCTTCCTAACGGCTTTCAGCTTGCGGAAAGCCTGCTTGAGCACGGCTTTGTAGACGCAATTATCCCGCGCCCGGAACAAAAGGAAAAAATCGGCAGACTGCTTATGATGCACAGAGCAGAGAATTGAATGGCAGGTGAAGGCTTTGGCGAATCCAAAATACAAAAGCGCATATGAAATAGTCAAAACCGCTCGATCCGGCCAGAGGCCGACCGGCATTGATATGATAAACGGCTGTTTCACGGATTTCATCGAAATGCACGGCGACCGTTTTTTTGCAGACGACAGAGCCATAATAGGCGGCATTGCAATGCTCGATGATATCCCGGTCACGGTCATAGCCATCGAAAAAGGGCATACCCTGAAAGAACGCACCGAGCACGGCTTCGGCGCCCCGCAGCCGGAAGGTTACAGGAAGGCGCTGCGGCTGATGCGGCAAGCGGAGAAATTCAAAAGACCGATAATATGCTTTGTAGACACATCCGGCGCATACTGCGGAATCGACGCAGAGGAGCGCGGTCAAGGCAGCGCGATTGCCGCCAATCTATATGAAATGATAGGACTTACGGTGCCGGTAATATCGGTATTCATCGGCGAAGGCGGAAGCGGCGGCGCTTTGGCTCTTGCCGTTGCCGACAGAGTATGGATGCTTGAGAACGCTGTTTATTCGGTTATTTCTCCGGAAGGCTGCGCTTCGATCATCTGGAA
>JAAZGC010000011.1 GCA_012511425.1 Clostridiales bacterium
ATCTACAATAGATACCGATGATTCAATTGTTTGCTGCGCACGACGCTTCAGCGCTTGAATTTCCGGCGATTCATTTAATTCAAAGTCCATATCGGCGACATTAGAATAAAAGTCCACGCTAAACGCTCATTCAAGTGATAGACTATAAATTACAATTTTTTATATAACAAAATATGAATGACTTCATTAATAATCGGGGCTGAACATAATGCGATTATATAGTACATAACGAATAATAACCGCTGTTCGGTTAATAATTCGTCAATTATCAAGCCCGGAAATATTGCGTAAACAAGCGGAAGAATAGAATCGAGAACAGCAACAAACAATTTTAAAAAGATGTATTTTTTCCGTCAGGCTTTTTCCAGACAGATGCAAACATATACTTGGTTGCATCTAATGTGTTTTTCAAATTTTGCTTTTTCATTTTCATTTCACATGTTAATTATAAAATGCAAAACACGATGTTGCGGGATAATAAAGCGGAGAATATCGCCAAATATATCTGCCGGTTGAAAGTAGGTTTTAAGCTTCAATAGTTTGAGTGGGCTGTGTTTAGCGTTTCTTTTGCAAATTGTGTGTGCTATTTTGTTTATTTTTGCACGAGTTTAACACAAAGTCGGCTATTTCTCCGGGAGTCTCCGCAATCATTTCGGCGCCGTTTTCGAGCAGCACCTCTCTCGGGCGGAAACCCCAGGCGACTCCGAGCGGGAACATTCCGGCATTGCGGGCGGTCTTCATGTCTACGTCGCTGTCGCCGCAGAAAACCACTTCTTCGGGTGAAAGGCCGAATTGCTCGGCGATATGCAGCGACGCTTCCGGATCGGGCTTAACATTGAAGATGCCGGCGCCGATAATCATATCGAAGGTTCCTTCGGGCAGAAGGTGTGTGAGTATCTTATGCGACGGAGCGTTCTGCTTGTTTGTGTGGACGAAGAGTTTTATTCCGGCGGCTTTAAGACGAAAAATCATCTCTTCCATGCCATCGTAAAACCGGACATTGTCGGCGCAGTGCAGATAATAAAGCGCGTCATAAAGCGCAAAGGCGGTTTCAAATTCAGGGGAGGCATCTTCGATTCCATCGGGCAGCGATTTTAAAACGAAGGTGCGCGCGCCGTGGTTTATATTCTGCAGCAGCTCCTCCTCGGTGTTTTTATTATGACCGAGTATGCCCAGCATTGTGTTCATGGAAATCGCAAGGTCATCGAGGGTATAGCAGAGGGTGCCGTCGAGGTCGAAAATAACAGCTTTATATCGGGGCATTAATATTTGTCCTTTCAAAGGTTATCACTCTTATTATACAACGAAGACGGCAAAATGTCAACCTCGGCGGGAGAATTAAAATATTTGCCGGAAAATAGCTCGATACTCTTGCAAAATCATGCGGAATGTGTTATCATCATATCGAGTTAAACCGAACGTATCACACAAAAAGAAACGAGGTAATAAAATGGGAAAAATCAGAATCGGACTTATCGGCTGCGGCATTATCGGAGAAAGCCATCTTGCCTGCTATCGTGATCAGGTTCCGGACGCCGAAGTCGTCGCCGTCTGCGAAATTCTGCCGGACAGGCTGAAAGACGTCGCCGACAGGTTCAACATTAAGAAAAGATACACGAACATCGGCAACATGCTCGCCAATCCGGATATCGACCTGATCGACATCTGCCTGCACAACAACTGGCACGCGCCGGTTGCGATAGCCGCGATGGAAGCCGGAAAGGACGTCTACTGCGAAAAGCCGATGGCAGGCTCCTATTTCGACGCTAAGGCGATGTACGACTGCTCCGTCCGCACCGGACGCAAGCTGCACATTCAGCTCGCCCAGATCTACGCAAACGAAGCGAAGGCCGCCAAGCGCTTCATCGACGCCGGCATGCTCGGCGATATCTATCATATGCGCAGCTACGGATTCCGCCGCCGCGGCCGTCCTTATGTTGACGGATATGCGCGCAAGGAATTTGTAAACACCAAAACCGCCGGAGGCGGCGCCCTCTTTGATATGGGTGTTTACCACATCAGCCAGCTGCTCTGGCTCACCGGCATCCCGAAGCTTGAAAGAGTCTGCGGCCGCACCTACGCAGAACTGCCGATGGACGAAAAGCGCCGGGAGATTTCCGGATATAACGTCGAAGAACTCGGCACCGGATACGCAACATACGAAGGCGGACTTACGATGGATATCCTTGAGAGCTGGGCGATTTACGCGCGTCCCTTCCCGTCAAGCATTATCTGCGGCTCAAAGGGCGGACTTTCGATATCCCCGCTCACCTTCCATTCAGCTATGGAAGACATTCAGTCGGACACCACCTTCGACCTTTCGCAGTTCGATTATCTGAACCACACCGTTTATCCGGAGATGGCGATGTATGACAACAGCCAGGTCCATCTCGTGGCCGCGCTGCAGGGCAAGTGCGAGCTGCTACCGACGAGGGAAATCGGCCTTCAGACCCAGCTTGTTCAGGAGGGGATTTACATCTCTACCCGCCTTAACCGCGAAGTCACGGCGGAGGAAATTGCGAAATATTCCGTCTCGACCGCGCTCGAAGTGCCGAACCTTATAGCTGACGGGAAGGAATGAGATATCGCGCAGCAACAACCGAAACCTGACACCATAACCGAAAAAACGACATAAAACAGAGAAGGAGCTGTAGCAAAACTCAAATATTGCTACAGCTCCATACCTTCGGCTTACCAGCCGCCGGCGTCTGTTATGTATTTACAAAATGTCTTTCGCCGGACGGAGGATATGCCTGTTCCGTGTCTCAGGATTAATAAACGTATGCTCTGTTAGATTCCACGGTCTGACCCGATCCGTCTGTAATAATGCAATAAACGGTAAACGGTTCACCGTTATAAAGATCCTGTGCGTAAATTCCCACTTCCAATTCATCGGTCGTTGAGAAAGATTCGTGGATTTGATAACTATATCCACGCTGGCCATTATACCAATAACGCCATTCATAGGTATACGGACCGTATCCGCCGGAAACCGTAACATGGAATCCGAAGAAACTAAAGTTCTCATCCAGTGTCATACTCCCCGGATGCTGCGTCACTTTCAAATCCGGGGCATCGGTGACTTCCGCCGAGTTCGATGTTACACTCTGACCCGATGAATCGGTGATTTTGCAGTAAACGGTAAAGACGCCGTAGTAATATTGAAGTGTCTGCATATCCACCGTCAGGGTAACGGTGTGGGTTTTATTGTTTGATGTGTATGTGTCGCTTTCAAACGGCTCGCCACCATACCGATAAAACCATTCATATGTGTAAGGAGCCTTGCCGCCTTCAATCCTGACGGTGAAATCGAAATCATCCCAGTCGTCACGAAGCACCGCACTTTTCGGGTGCTCGGTGACATACATAGTATATACTCTGCCCGCCCGCAATAAGGCGGCTCAGCTCCTCTGCGATAATCTGCTGCAAAGTGATGTCGGGGCGATTAACAGAGCTGATGCCCTCTATGTATTCCTTGAGATTTTCGGCCTCCTCTCGGCTGATATGGCCGATGTTGACGGGACTGCCGCCGGGGACGACATAAGTGCTTGCGGCGTCAGCCCCGCGGGCTTTATACGCCTTTTTCATTACTGCGTCGAAGGCGTCGATATTAACCGGGAATCCGCCGGTGATATTTTCCTGCCGCTTGCGGGAAAGGCAGAATTTAATGAATTCGGCGCACTCGGCTTTTTGATTTGAACCGGAGCTTATCGCAAGCTCGTTCTGAACCAAAAGCACCGCCGAGCCGTCTCCGCAGGGGACGCCCGGCAGCGCCATATCGCCGCCGAAATCTCCCGCTTTTATTTTCCAATAGCTTTCAAATCCCGAAATAACTTCGGCGGAAAGCAATGCTTCGTCATTTTGGAGCATCAGCTGAACTTCTCCCCTTGATGCGATATCGTTGTCGGCGTTCAGAAGATCATACGGGGATTTTTCCGGCAGCATCATGATGAAATCGAGCATGTCCGTGAATTCCGCGCCGAATTTCGGCTCGTTTGTCTCTTTGTCGACAAATTTTGCGGACATATAGTTTTCAAAATATATGACGAACTGCTTTCGGTTTATATCCGAAAAGACGGCTCTCCCCGGATGCGCCGCGGCTAACGCCAGATAGTCTCCGGCTGTGAAACGGTCGGATTTCCCGAGAGTTTCGCTTACAAGGCTTTCTTTTGCGGCAAACGAGAAGAAGCTGAACTGAGTTATAACTGAATACTGTTTCCCGCCGACCGCCGCGGTAAACGAAGCTTTCCCGTCTTTTACCGCAATGAGCCGGTTTCCCCAAGACATAAAAGCGCCGACGTTATATACGGTCAGGTTTACAATGCCGTCGGTGCTGTCGGGAAAAGCTTTGATGATTTCGGTTAAATCGACCGACAAAAGCTCCGCGCCGTCCGTCCTTGCCTTATGAAGCAAACAGACAGCGCCGGTCATGTCTTTGAAACTTTCGCCTATATAACTCCGCTCGACATACCAGAGACAGCCGGCATCATCGGCAAAAACCGATTCATATAGGGTATAAAAGGCTCCGGCGGCTTTTGCGGCCGGGAAAACGGCGGAGTTTTTCCCGGCGAAATCAACTGAATGTATCTGCCCGCCGGATGGACTGTGTGTTGTATAATAAACCGTACCGCTGTATTCGGAGAAGGAGATTGTTTTTCCGTCGGCGGCAGCCGACAGCGGGGCGGAAATGCGGTAAATGCCGGGATGCTCCGTGCTTCCCCCGCCGCCGCAGGATAACAAAGGCGAAGCGACGGCAAAAAACAGCACAAGGAGCAATAAAGCGGATTATAATTTACTCATTGACTTCCCCCGAATCAATCAAAAACCGCCGCGGTAAAAATTTAATCTTTCAAAGCGGCGGCAGTATTTAATCTTAAAACCGGCAAATGTAAATTTCCGGCGTATTATTTGCTCGGGTCGATATGCTTCCAATACGCGCGGAAATAGTCAGCTCCGCTCCAGAGGGTCATAACTGTGGTTGCAGCAAGCAGGATATACGAAACATACGGGTTTGTAAACGGCAGCAGCACCGGCTCAAGCAGCAGGACGAAGACGGCGACGACCTGAGTAACGGTTTTCACCTTTCCCAGCCATGCGGCGGCGACGACGACATTCGCCTTTGACGAGACTATCAGTCTAAGACCCGACACCGCGAGTTCACGGAAAACAGTAATTGATGTAGTTATCGCGAGCGCGATGACAAGCCCGGTTTCGGCGCGGTCGATCACCATCAGCGAGATGAATGCCGAGATTATCATTACCTTATCCGCCAGCGGGTCCAAAAACTTGCCGAAATCGGTTATGAGGTTATATTTGCGGGCTATCTTTCCGTCAAGCAGGTCGGTAAGCGCGGTCAGGGCGAAGATAACCGCCGCGACGATGCGGGATATGGTATCTCCGAAGACGGGAAAGAGCAGGAAGAACATGAAGAAAGGAACCAAAATAATCCTTAAAATGGTGAGTTTGTTCGGAAGATTCATGTTAACGCTCCTTTTCTCTGTTCATCAGGAAATATTCGATAGAATCGGATATCGCGCGGCTTGTGGCGTCGACGACGTCCGGAGAGACTCCGACGGTTCTGAATGAAGATCGTCCGTCGGTCGATTCGACAAGCACCCGGACGGCGCAGGCGGTTGCGGTCGAGCTGTCGAGCACTCTGACCTTGTAGTCGGTAAGCCGCATTTCGGCTATCTGAGGATAAAACTGAGTCAGCGCCTTGCGAAGCGCAAGGTCGAAAGCGTTCACCGGCCCGTTGCCCTCGTCGGCGGTAACGGCGTATACATCCCCCACCCGCACCTTGACGATGGCGGAACAGGCGTTGTTGTAGCGGTAAATCTCCGAGTCGCAGCTGCTTTGCGAGATTGTCTGGGGGTCAAGTATCACGCTGCCCGACTCGCTGCCTTCGTTTATCAGAACCTGATAGCGAACGATATCAAAGAAACGGCGGCGCTCTCCGAAAGCCTCCATAATCACAAGGGAAAGGGAGGCATCGGCGGCGTCGAAGACATATCCGGCGCTCTCAAGCTCCTTTATCCGTTTTGTGGCTTCAATTACCCTGCCGTCGCTCTTATCGACAGCCGTTCCCGTCAGCGCAGAAGCCTTTGCGGCTACGGCGGCGCGGCCGGAAAGGGAGGAGATGACGATTCCGCTGCTGTTGCCGACATCGGCGGGGTCGATATGCTCAAAGCTGCCGGGCGCCTTGACCGTGGCGTCTATATGCGTTCCCGCCTTATGGCGGAAGGCAAAGCCGCCGACAAACGGCTCCGATTCGTCGAATCGGCGGTTGGCAATTTCGTTTATATACCTTGCCGTAGGCGTCAGAAGCCGGAGATTTTCGGGCGGCAGGCAGTCAAAGCCGTATTTAAGCTGCAAAAGCGGTATCAGAGTGTTGAGGTTGGCGTTGCCGCAGCGCTCGCCTATCCCGGATATCGTTCCCTGAACCGTTTTTGCTCCGGCTTTGACCGCGGCGGCGGAACAGGCAACGGCGAGTCCCGAGTCGTTATGGCAGTGGATTCCGATTAAAGCGTCCGGCAGAGAGTCGATCGCGGCGCGGACGCCTTCATCGATCTGCTCGGGCAGAGTTCCGCCGCCGGTATCGCAGAGGATAATCTCGGCGGCACCGGCGTCATGCGCGGTTTTTATTACCTTAAGGGCGTAGTCCGGGTCTTCGGCGAATCCGTCGAAGAAATGCTCGGAGTCAAAGGAGACGTGAAGTCCGCTTTTTACGAGAAAACTTACCGTATCGCCGATTATCCGCAGGTTTTCTTCGCTTGAGCAGCGGAGCACGTCTCTCACCTGCGATACCGAAGTCTTGCCGAAAATGGCGGCTCTCTTATAGCCCGATTCCGAAAGCGCCGACAATACCGGGTTCGTTTCGGCTTTCTCGCCGACCCGGCAGCAGCCGCTAAAAGCGGTGAGCAGCGATATATGCGGGGATTTCAGAAGAGCCGAATTAAGCAAAGACAGAGCCGGGTCGAAATATCCGGTCTCAACCGACGAAACGCCGAGGGCGGCCAGCGCGTCGATTATCTTCAATCTGTCTTCGGTCGTGAAAGCCACTCCGATTCCCTGTTCGCCGTCGCGGAGGGTGGTATCCTGAATTAATATCATTTTATTTCATACAACGCGGTTTTTGTGGTTTATTGTTCGGGATATATTATATCACAACCGCCGGCGGCGGTCAAGAGCCGGATGAACTCCGGCGCAGAAAATAACGCTTTTTACTATTAGTGTAAGAATTCCCGGTAAAAATTGATAGAATGAAGTCTATTTTTACAAATTTGCGTTGACTAAATCTTCGGTTTGTATTATAATTACAAGGAGTGAAAGCTTTTGACCCGTAAGCGGCGAAAAGTACCGCCGATAACGGCTGCCTGAACCGGAGGAATAAATGATCATACTTAAAAATTGGCAGCATAAAACTTATCCCGGCATCGGATACAACTACTGGGTATCCTATCCGGAAAGCTACTGCCCCGATAAAAAATATCCGCTGATTATCTTCCTGCACGGCGCGGGAGAGGTCGGACCCAACCCGGAGGCCGTCCGAATCCACGGAGTGCCGAAGCTGATGGACAAAGCACCTTATAACGAGATCGAGGCGATAACGGTTTCCCCGCAGTGCCCCGCCGGGCGGATGTGGTTTGCCGAATACGACTATCTGAGATATTTTATCCTCGATATAATATCCGAATACAAAATCGACCCGGATGCCGTTTCGATAACCGGCCTTTCGATGGGCGGATATTCGACCTTTATCATGGCGCAGCTCTGGCCGGAGATATTTTCGGCGGCTGCTCCCATCTGCGGCGGAGGTATTCCCTGGATCGCCGATCGGCTGAAAGATATACCGCTTCGGATTTATCACGGCGATGCCGACTCCGTCGTTCCGGTTTCCGGATCGCTCGAGATGTGCGACCGGATTCATGCGGC
>JAAZGC010000120.1 GCA_012511425.1 Clostridiales bacterium
GTCGGGAAAGTGGAGGTGAGGTCATAAGTCTTGCCGGCGCCGGTTGTGAAAGTGCCGTCTTCGTTCTTGGTTCCAAAGCCCCACATTACCATGCCGAAGGCTACCTTAAGTCCTTCGTTGGCGGTGATTTCCTCGGCTGACATGCCGAAATAGTCCTGGGAATAGCCGAGATAGTTGTTGATAACATAGTCAACGATTGCCTGGTTGTCGTCTTTCCAGGTCTGCTTCATCAAATCCCAGTAAGCGGTCTGAAGCTCCTGAGTCCAGGAGTCGGAGGAAGACCACTGATGATCTTCGCCGGCAGCGTAAATGTCTTTGACCATCTGCGAATATTTCGCATAAACTTCGTCGGTGGTCTGTGTCCTATAGTTGTTAAGGCCGACGATCGAATAGGACGAAAGGGTGGTTGAGCCGACATAGGAAGGATCGAGGAAGACATAATAGTTGAATATAATGTCGTCGGCGGTCATTTCGACGCCGTCGGAGAAGAGAACACCCTTCTTGAGCTCGATCTTGTAGGTGGTGGTGGCGACGGAACCGTCGTCATTCTTCTTCTGCTCTACCTTGATGTCGGAAATACCCTTGTAGTTGTATTTCGTGCCGTTGTATTCGACATCTTCGCCTTTAATGGCGTTGTAGATGATACCGCCGGCGCGGTCGGTGGTGAGCAGCGAAAGCTGGGTCATTCCGGCGACGTCCTGGTCGTAGGCGGTGTCGGCATAATAGGGCGAGAACTTCTCGCTGAAGGGTGAATAAGCTACTACAAGAGGTGTCGTAATAGTCGGTGCGGTTGCAAGAGATTTGCCGCATGACGTGAGTGTCGCGGCAACTCCCGCGAACATGACACACGCCAGTACGGCGGCTAATATTTTCAGCCGTTTTTTCATGGTATTGTTCCTCCTAAAATAATAATAGAATGCTTAGAAAAAATTATAGCATACTTCGACAGCAAAGTCAACATATATTGTTTAAAAATTGAAGAAAAGTGTAATAATCTGCTTAAAATTTCAACGCATTACCGCGCTAATACGCTAAAATAATGTGAAAATAAACAATTGAAAGATAACATAAATTCGAAAATTTCAATAAAATCGAAGAATAATAAATCCCGCCGAAACGGCGGGAGATTTGCTTTTATTCCTCGTAATATTTGCTGTGCCTCATGCCATCAGGGCCGACGCGGGTCTTCTTTCTCCGGTTGTATAAAAGCCATATCGCGGCGGATAATGCCGCAGCCGCGGCAACTGCGCCCAGTATCCAGATAAGGGTAAGATCCTCTGAGGAAGCGCCGAAAATTCCGTTTGAAGGCTCAACAAAATAAACGGTTTCCGGAGCTGTATCAACCGTGTTTACCGTTACTTCTTCGACTGCCGTGGTAACCGGAGCATCGGTTTCGGTGATTTCGGTATCAGGGGCGGTTGTGTTGACGGAAAAGCCCTGTTCATCGGTTATTTCGACTCCGATAAGCGGGTCTATCTTCGTAACCGGAGGAGCGAGGGTGACGGTAACATCTTCGGTCGTTTCATCGGAAGTCTCCCCCGATGTGGTTTCATCCGATGTGGTTTTTGCATCGGTGGTTTCGGCTGTTATCGGAGGATGGTTATTTCCGGAATTTGGCTGTCCGCTTCCGCTTTTGATAAGTTCTCCCGAACCGGTTGTAATGTATGTGCTTCCGTCTCCGTTGTAAACGGTCAGGTTCTTGGAAGAACCCGCCAAAGCCGCAAGCGAATCGTCGGAAAGATCCCCGGCGGCTATTATTGCGGAAAGCTTCGAGCAGCCTGCAAAGGCTCCTGCGGCGATATTCCTGACCGAAGCCGGCAGTGTCACCGATGCAAGTGATGTACAGTTTTTGAATGCTCCCGAATCTATCGATGCGAGACCGTCATGCAGCGTCAGAGTCTCAAGCTTTGAGCATCCGGAGAAGGCGCCTTCTCCGATTTCTTCGACAGGTCCTACGAAGCTTATCTGTGTAAGATTTTTGCAGCCGGCAGCGGCATATTTTGATATCTTTGCTATATTTGCCGGAACGGAAAAGCTGTCTCCTGATTTCGCCCTCGGATAGTATACAAGGCTTAATTTGCCTTCGTCTGCGCGGTAAAGCACTCCGTTTGACGATGTATAGACGGTGTTTCCGCTTTCAACATTGATTTCTTCGACCGAGGAGGCGAATATGGTGTTGGCGGAAATGACCGCCTCATCCCCGACGGATGTAACCGAAGCGGGAATACCGATCTTAGTCGCCCCGCTCGATTTGAAAGCATCGGAGGATATCATCGTAACGGTTTTGCCGTCAAGTTCCGACGGAATGTCAATTTCTCCCGAAGCTTTGCATTTCAGGATGGTTATGCCGGTGGGATTGCTTATATATGTAAAATCGCCCGAAAGTTTTGCTATTTCATGAGCAGATGCGGGAAACAGGGCTCCGATGAGAACAGAAAAAGCGATAACCGATAATGCGGCGATTCTTGCGGGAGAACGCATTGTCATCAAATCCGTCCTTTCCTTAATATACAGTAAATGGTGTCAGTCGAACTTCCATTCGCCGTGAGACGGCGAACGCCGTTTTTCAATGATTGCACCGCGGGTAATTCTGACCGTCAGAAGTATTGCGCAGAAAAACGCCAGCGCTGTCAGGGCATAAACGATTTTCATATCGGATCCGGCGGAGGCGGATTTTTTCCAGTCGTTCTGCTGCATCAGGAAATACTCGCGAAGATTTTCGGAATCGAGCGTAAAGCTTCCGACTCTTACTTCATCTATCAAAAGAGAGGGCGAGCCCAAAGGCTTTCCGTCGTAGCTTGACAGCCAGACGCGTATCGTATCCGTTGATCCGATATGGTCTTTGTAGTCGGAAAGGTCGCAGACCGCAGTCTGCCATCCGTTTTCGGAAACCTGCCCGGAACAGATAATCGAACTTCGTCCGGAGCAGAGCATTACCGTAAGCTGTGCCTGTGACGTTCCCTCCGGAAGGGATACAACGGCGATATCAAGGGTAAGCACCGGCGACTTCGAGAGATCAAGAGGATAGTCAAGAACATAAAACAAACCTCCGAAGCTCTTTCTTTCGTTAAGGGCGTAATTCAGCATAAGCAGACCGTCACGGGAGGAAAGTCCCGACTTCCATTCGGTCGATACAACACCGGTCCCGAAAGAGAGGTTTAAAATATCTTTTTGCGAGTCGAAGCTGTTCAAAGCATAAACCCCGCTCAGACCGTTCGGAACAGTGGGGCTGAACAAGGTGTCGGCAAAATTGCGGCTGACGGCGCGGTTGTAATCGAGTCCGGGTATCAGCTGAGCCCAGTCGGTATACCCGAGCGAATTGAGCGCTCCCGAAGTATAATCGAGGGTATCGGCGGTATCTATCATACCGAAGGTTTCCCCCAAAGCCTCCGCGTCCGGAACGGAGATCACAAGCGCTTTTGCGGTATTGCAGAGACTTGAGCTGAGTTTGTAAAAAGCGTATGAATATTGAATTTCGTCCGCACCCGATGCCGCCGTCACCATAACATCTCTGGTTTTTTCTTTGAAAAGCAGATCTTTTCGGTTGAGAAAAACATCAAAGAGTTCATAGTTGTCGGCGGAAATGATTGTTTTCGGAGTATCGGATGAACCTGAATTCAGCGTGTCGGGAAATCCCGGAGATGTAAGTCTTCCGGCGGGAAAATTAAGCTCGATCCCCCAGTTGAAATCGCCGGAGCTTTCCACAGCGGCATCAAGCGCCGAAAGAAACTTTCCCGTCCCGTAACGATTCGGATTGTCGGAAGGATAACCGTCAAAGAGCAGCGAGCTTACCGAAGTCATGATCCTTATAGGACCTGCCGCGGTACGCATCGATGTGTATGCCGAACGAAGGGTAAGCGCATAGCTTTCGGCAAACCGTTCGAGGGAAGCTCCGTTTTTTGACCAGCCGGTTCTCACTTCATTTACCGAATCGCCGATGATGTAGCCGTTTACCCGCGTATCGCCTTCTTTTGACCATCTTGATGCGATGAAGCTGAAAATGGCGCGGTAAAGTTTCATCCCATCCGGAGTATCGGTGTTGAAGGCTGCTTCTGAGCCTTCCGTCCATCCGGGAGCGCAGAGCGCTTCATTGAGTGCTTCGTTTGAGGTCGGTCTGAGAGTAAGCTTCATGTAGATGCATGCGCCGCTGCTCCTGACAGAAGCAAGAATTCTCTGAACCGACTGATAATAGGACGGTTCAAAGTAGTAAGTTGTTCCCTCATATTCATACTGTACCGAAGTTATTTTCGGACTGTAAAGCCTTTCGAGGGCAATCGGTATAACTACGGTTGAAGCACCGTCAAAATAAACGAGTCTCGAAGCCGCTGCGATATCGGGGGAGGAGCTTGTCGAAATACCCTTCAGCGCGGGAATATCCTTGAACGAAGCCGGAGATGTGCACGCCGCTTCGGGATTTGTGATGAAAGAATCATCTATTGCCAAATAGTCTTCTCCGTTGACAAGCGCAACAACGAATCTGTCGGAGGGGTAATTGCCGTGACCGTCGGCTGTGAATCGGAAATCAGCCGAAGCCCTTTCCCGGGCGATCGGCTCGAGTCCGTTGAGTGCGTTTGAGAGGTCAAGCGTAGGATCCGTCTGGAAAAGACAAATATCGTTATACATATTATCAAAGGCAACATATTCGGAAAGCGTACCGGTAACGGTCACTTTTCCGGAACCGTCGGCAAGGCAGCTGTCGATCTTTCCGAGCGGATCCGGTTCCGGTTTATATGTTGAAGCCGGATGAATCGCTTTGATTTCAAGGAAAGCCTGTGAATGCTCGCCGAATGACGTGATGCCGTCAAATACAAACCTCAGCTGCGTAAATTCGCTTTCGCCGTCCTTCGGCAGAGAGAAATAAACAAGCTGCTCACCGTCGGAAAGCTCTGCCATTTCACCCATATTCTCGGCAAAGCTCATCCTTTCGGCGGTTGTATGCTGCAGCGAAACGCTCTGGGCGCCGCACCTGTTGTCAAGTCTTACGCAAAGGTACCCGCCGCCGGCGGCAAGTCCGGGTTTCAGTCCCGAACCGTATGTTTCGATATAAAACTCATCGCTGTCGGGAATGAATTTCATACCGCTGCCTTCCGCTTTATGCGCATAAAGGTAATACCAGTTTTCGACCGGCACAAACCAGTTCATCGCCGAAGCCGCATCTGCCGATTCAAAGAGTGAAATATCGTCTATGCCGAAGGAGTATGCGGTTCCGGCCGGAATATCCTTGCACATTACATTAACGCGAAGCGAATTGATTGATATCCTGCCGCTCCATGTCGATATGTCGCAGAAGAGCGTGTTCCAGGCTCCGCCGTGTATATTATGCCTTAATGTGATTTCTCCGGTCTCGGAACCTATTACGGTTGTCACAGCATATTCCAAAACAGAGCCGGATGCATCAAGCTGCTCCGGCAGAGCGATTGCATAAGCCAGACACTTGTCATCGGCGCTGAGGTTGTAAAGGCTTAACGATATCTCAACTTCGGCTTTGTAATATTCATGGGTCGGAGCTGTACCGCCGTCGGTTTTGCATAAAAGAAATCTTTCCCCGGAAAACGGCTTATACGGGAAAAAGGGCAATTTGGATGATCTGCGCAGCGAATCAATGTTTAAGCGCCCTGCGTCATCGGTCTTGATGCTGCCGCGGGGGGGATTTGCATTTTCGAAGCTTTCAAGCTGTCTTGAAGCCCAGATATCGAAAACTCTTGAATCCGGTCCCGCGGCGGAGCCGGATGAGGCAGCAAAGGAACCGCTGACGGCAGTCAGCAGAATTGCCGCTGAAAACAGTAAGAAAATAATTGCTTTTTTCATTTTATTATATCCGCATATTCGGAAATGCTTGTTGGTGAAAGGCATCGCGGGCGAAGACATGGATCCGTATGAGTGAATTTATATCTTGATTTTATTCGCGGCATATGATATAATATGATAGTTTCCGCCGGAGCTGACTCCGGCAATTAAAAGCGGAGGATTATCAAGATGAGTCGCGGCAAATTTATTGTTTTTGAAGGTATAGACGGCAGCGGCAAGACGACTGTAATTAATTCTGTAAACTCATATCTCGAATCCATCGGCTGCAGCGTGTTTCTTACAAGAGAACCTACCGACAACCGGGTCGGGAGCATGATAAGAAAGTTTATAAAAGGCGAAGGGGACTATGAGCTTGACGAACGGGTCATCGCCGCGCTTTTTGCCGCAGACAGACTTGATCATATTCTGCGCCCCGGCGGTATAAACGAAAAACTCGGCGCCGGCGTAAACGTCATATGCGACCGTTTCTGGCTTTCCTCCTGCGCATATCAGACGGGTGCGTTCCCGATGGAATATATTCTTGAATTGAATAAGGGAGCGATGGAACTCGTGCAGCCGGATCTGACGGTATATCTCTCCGTCGATGTTTCGGTTGCGCTGAGCCGGGTTGACGCAAGAGGAGAGGAGCGCGAACATTACGAATCCCGCGAACGCCTCGGTAAAATTTCCCGCAATTACGAAAAAGCCATCGGCATCCGCAAAGAAGCGGACAATATCGTCATCGTCGACGCCTCGAGAGACGAAGCCGCGATTCTTGATGAAGTTTCGGGATTAATCAAAAACATTATATCATGATTGTTGACGGTTGTAAACATTCGATTTGTAAATTTGAAGGCGCTTTATTTGCCGCACTCCGGCATAAAATTCGGGAAAGCTATTGACAAAAACTTCGGGATATGTTATAATATATAGCGTTGAACCCGATGCGGAATTGTGTAACGGTAGCACGGCAGACTCTGACTCTGTTTGTTGGGGTTCGAATCCCTATTCCGCAGCCATCAATAACACAGCCGCTGATACAAATTTCTGTATTGACGGCTGTTTTCATGTCTTAAACTTTGCTTATCAATTCCGGTAAAAAGCATAAATTAACGCCTGCATACGGAAATATCCGGCTTAAGCAGGCGTTAATTGAAATAATTCATCACTCCCGGTCAAAATCTGCCGGCTGTGATTTGAAGAGATTTCAGCCCAATGCCATCTCTTTGATCATATCCGAGAATTCGTTCTCGTAATCGTAAACGGAAATGTTTCCGGTGCCGATATCGTAATAGTAAGCCTGTATATTCAGCCCTCCCGATTCAAAACCGCGCTTTATAAAGCTGTAAGTCATCAGATTGTGCATCTGCCCGATTGCATTTAGCTTCTCGAGCAAAACAAGCTTGTCGCCTTCGCTCATGTCCGGATACTTTTTGTCGATATAATCGGATATCCGGCTGCTTTGAGCAATCCACTTTACGGTAACGGGGAGTTCGTCTTTGTAATCATTCAGCTTTCTGATCGCGGCACATCCGCCGCAGTTTGAATGACCGCAGACGATGATATTCTTTACTTTGAGTACCTTAACGGCATATTCGAGGGGGGGATGCCACCGAAAGTTCATCATCCGTACTGTCATCCCTCGGCACAATGTTTGCAACATTTCTTATCTGGAATAATTCCCCCGTCTTTGCCTGAAAGAGCAGCTCCGCATTTACTCTCGAATCGGAACAGCCGATAAAAAGAGTATGGGGACTCTGTCCCTTTTAAAGTCCGAGGTAAAATTCCCGGTTGGGTTCAAATTCATTGGTTTTGAATTTTTCGATTCTTTTCTTTAATTCCATGTCTTCCTCCGAAGTAAAATTGGTTGGTTTAAAATTGAATATATTGCTGATAATTGAAAGGAGCTGCCTATGCCTGCCGAAAAAGGAGCCGCATACCGCCATTACAAGGGAAATGTATATCAAGTCGTCGCAGTCGCAAAGCACAGCGAGACGCTTGAAGAGCTTGTCATATATAAAGATATAAATGACGAGAGCAAAGTCTGGGCAAGACCGGCTTCGATGTGGAACGAAACCGTCATAAAAGACGGCAGTTCCGTGAAAAGATTTGAAAAGATAGAACGTTTTTAATTAAGTCAGACGATCTGTCAAAGAGGTATCAATATGAAATTCAATCAGAAATGGCAGGCAGGAATTTATAATCCGGAAAAAGGCGATGCAGCGGAGCTTTTCGCCGCCTCCGTTCCGGGCAACATTCAGAAGGATTACGCCAACTGCAAGGGAATCGACATAATGTTCTCCGACAACGTCGAAGCGCTTGAAGCGGTCGAAGACGTCTTCTGGATATATAAAACAAAGCTTGACTTCAAAACCGAAAGCGGTGATTCCGTCTTTTTCGTCGCCGAAGGCATCGACTATATCTTCGATATCTTCCTCGACGGCAGGAAGCTTCACTCGCAGGAGGGGATGTATACCAGAGTCGAGCTTGACATAACCGAATCGGCAAAGCCCGGTTTCGAACTCAGCGTATTGATCCATCCTCATCCCAAGCGTCCAGGATATCATGAGACTCCGAGGCAGGAAGCGGATCAGAGCTGCAAGCCGCCGGTGAGCTACGAATGGGACTGGAACCCGCGCCTCTTGATCTCCGGAATCTGGAAACCCGCATATATCGAGACGAGAAAACGCGGATTCATCAACTCTGTTGAGCCCTTTTACACCCTTGATTCCGACCTCGAAAACGCCGAAGTGCGCTTCGATACCGTCTGCGACGAAAAAGTACTCTACACTCTCTTTGATCCGGACGGAAAAATCGTTTACAAAGGCGAATCACCGGAATTTACGGTCAATAACATAAAACTCTGGTGGTGCAGCGGTCAGGGCGAACCTCATCTCTATAAATGGACAGCCGAAAGCTCAACCGATAAAAAGGAAGGCAAAGTCGGCTTCCGCAAAGTAAGAATGCTGCGCAACCCCGGCACCGGCGGCGACCCCGCCGGATATCCGATGAGCAGATACGCCGCTCCCGTAACAATCGAGCTGAACGGCCGCCGCATCTTCGCCAAAGGCTCCAACTGGGTCAATCCCGAATTGTATTTCGGAGAAATAACCGAAGAACGATACGAAGAGCTGATAAAAGCCGCCGTCGACGCCAACATGAATATCTTCCGTCTCTGGGGCGGCGCCGGAATACAAAAGGACGAGTTTTACGACATCTGCGACCGCCTCGGCATCATGGTCTGGCAGGA
>JAAZGC010000012.1 GCA_012511425.1 Clostridiales bacterium
CGGTTTTTCGCCCATTCAATCTGACGCCCGAAAGTCGAAAGTCCGGCGGGACGCAGCACTCCGCTGCGCTTTTTTATCTTCGCCATTTCATCTGTAAAGTCCCGGACTATCCGGCCGATTATTTCATCACATTCGGGATTGTCGTTCCCGTAATATTCAAGGGAACGCACACGGGCGCGCAATTCATTTACAAATTCAACTTCCGCCTCATCCGAGCCGTCTTCCGGCTGCCAGTCGTTGTGCAGTATCCGGCAGAGCTTCGGCAAGGTGACAAAATTTTCATCATAAACAAGCTTCTTTATCGCGTAAAGACAGTCGCAGAGATCCGGCACCCCGCCGTAATGCAGGCTGTATGCGGTGTAGACAGCCCCGCGGTTGTAATATCCGAGACCTGTTTCAATGCAGCCGTCGGTAAAGAGGGAAATCGCCGACATCGGCATATCCCAGCGGGCGAAGTTGTCGGCGCCGTCGTTCCATTCCCTTACCTGGACAGCCATCGCCTCTCTGAAAGTTTCATATAGTGACTCGAAATCGGGGAAATCGGGATATTCATCGCCGCCGATATTAAGCGTTTTGTCCTGAAGAAGAGGGAAGATATCGATCGGGCAGTAAGTAAAGCAGGTCTTTCCCGGAACCTGTACCTCCCAGCATCCGTCGTTTGCGAAATTGCGGGCTTCGCTCAATGAATAGCCGAATTTCACCATAGAATCGACAACAAGGTCGTTGTTGTATATGGCGGCGACGCCGGAGCCGTGCCGCATCACCCGCGCTATTGCTTCGTAAAGCTCACGGGGAGAATCCTCGCGCATCCGGACGGCAATCGGAAAGTCGGGAATCGGAAATTCCTCCGTCACCGAAAGCACCATGTAGCTTATGTCCGAGACAAACTCACCACCGTCATCATCGTCTCCGCAGAGCACGATATTCTGATAATGCTGAGCGTCTCCCGAGCCTCGGCTGTCAAGCCGTATCCACTCGCACCCTTTTATCATGAAGTGGCAGATAAGCGTCCTGGCTTCGTCATAAGTGATTTTCCCGGCTTTGAGGTCGGCTTTGTAATACGGATCCAGAATCAAATCTATCCGCCCGATCCCCGGCCAGTTGCCGAGCAGCCGCAGAAAAGCGAAGCAGAACCAGAGCGACTGAATCGCCTGCCTGAACGACGACGGCGCTTTAAAAGGAACCGGCTCAAGGTTTTCGTACAGTTCACACCAATACTTCTGCTCATCGCCGGAAGTTTTTTCGATATTTGCCTTAATCTCGCAAAGATACCTGCCGTGCCAGATTCTCATCGCAGAAATGGTATTCTTCATCGATTTCAGCATTGATATCTGATTTGAGTCAAGACCGTCGTCCGAAAGCCTTTTGTCTATCCTTGTTTCATAGCTGTCAATCCCTTCCCTGACCGCTCTGTCAAAGCCGGAGGTAAGGTGGTTTATCCCGCCAAGCGGATATTCGCCCTTAAAGGTTGCGGGCAGCCGCGCGCCTACAGCGTCGCCCAATGTCGCAGAACCGCAGAGCAGCTCATCCGGCGCAAAGCGTATCGGGCAGCGGCGGACGATTTCATTCACCGCCGCGTCGTATTTTTCATA
>JAAZGC010000121.1 GCA_012511425.1 Clostridiales bacterium
CATCGTCGGTCATGGTGACAAGCGCTTCGATTGTGTCGGCTTCGTCGATGCCGAAGCTGCCGGCTCCCGTCCTGCGCAGCGCCGCCATTGTGCCGCCGCAGCCGAGAGCTTCGCCGATATCGCCGCAGAGGGTGCGGATGTAAGTTCCGCCCGAACAGAGAATATCGATGTCAAAGTCGGAGGGGCTGTCGGTCGGGTTTACCGTTATTTTGTATACTTCTACCCGCCGCGGCCTGCGCTCTATTTCGATGCCTTCGCGGGCAAGCTCGTAAAGCCTTTTTCCCTTGTGGCTGATGGCGGAATACATCGGCGGAATCTGGTCGTATTCTCCGACGAATTTTTCGGAGGCGGCTCTGACGGCGTCAATTCCTGGCAAGTCTCCGTCATACCGTGAAATAATCTCGCCGGAGATATCTTCGCTGTCCGTCTTTATCCCGAGCCGCAGTCTGGCAAGATAGCGCTTGCGCTCCCCCGATGTGTATTCGCAGACCTTCACCGCCCGCCCGACAAGCATGACAAGCACGCCGGTTGCGAGAGGGTCGAGGGTTCCCGTGTGTCCGACCTGCTGGGTGCGGTAGAGGCGGCGGGCGTAGTTGACGCAGTCCATTGAAGTCAGCCCTTCCGGCTTGTCAAGCACCACGATGCCGCCGCCGCCCCCTTCGGTAAGGTCGGGACCGTTGCGGATGGATTTGAAGGGAATACTGAATTTAGAAATCATTATCACTCAATTATCGGCTCGCCGTATTTCTCTATCGCTTCCCGAATCAGCCGCTTTGCGTCTTCCGGGCTTTCCGCTTCGACGGCGCCGCCGGATGCGCGGGTGTGTCCCCCGCCGCCGAGCTGCTCGCAGATAAGCGAGACGTTGGTTTTTGACGAGCGGAAGGACAGCTTGAACTTCGTCGGCTCATCGGTTGCCTGCTTTATCGTCACTCCGACATCGACGCCTTCGATATCTCGGGCAAAGCTGTTAAGGCCGCCTAAGTCGCTGTCGTCGAGGGAGTATTTTCCCTTGTCGGCGTTCGAGATAAAAATCCAGGCGCAGCCGATCTCCTTTCCGTCGCGGCGGGGGCAGGAAAAGCGCTCGAGGGTGTCGAGAGCGATGCGCAGGGCGGCGAGATCCTTATCTGTCCGCTTTCCGAACAGCCTCTCGCTGATCTCCGAGTGGCTTATCCCGGTTTCGATAAGAGCCGCGGCGGCAAGATGGGTATCCGCCGTCACCGCCGGATATTTGAAATTGCCCGAGTCGGCTATTATACCGGCGTAAAGCGCAGATGCAATCTCTTTATCAATCACTCCGAGCGGGCTCAGTATCCGGAAAATAATTTCGCAGCAGGAGGATGCGTTGTAGTCGACGTAATTAAAAGCCCCGAATTGATCACGCGGAGGATGGTGGTCGATCTTAAGCCCGATTCGCCCGGAAAACACCGAAGCATAAGCGCCCAAAAGCGAAAGCTCGGCGGTGTCGGCGGCGATTATGAGATCGGGGGAAAAGCAGCCGACCGCGTCGGCGATGCTTTCGGCGGGTTCTGCCGTGATGTATACAGGCAGGCAGGCGTCGTTTTCGCTCGCAAATCCGACTGCCGGCTTAAGCCTGTCGGGGATCTCGTCGGCGTTTACGGCGAAGGCCTTCTTTCCGAGCTTTCTCGCCGCCAGAACCAGCGCCGTACCGGCTCCGAGGCAGTCGGTGTCCGGCCGCTCATGCGTCAGGATAACGATCCGCTTCGCCGCAAGAAAGATATTTCGGGTTTCGTTGAGAGTTATATCGACCGGCTCATTCATCGGCGTTTTCTCCGGCCGGTTCCGTGCGTTCGGCTTCTTCCCGTTCGATTCGCTTCAGCACCGCCGATATCTCGGCGCCGCGGGTGATGGATGCGTCGCGGATAAAGGTCAGCTCCGGCGTCAGCCGAAGGTTGATGAGCCGCGCCAGCTCCGAGCGGACATATCCGGTCGATGAAAGGAGCGCTTCATGAACCTGCTTGTCCTTTTCTTCGTCGGTCAGCGTTTTGTCGTAATTTATCACCGAATAATATATCTTCGCAAACCGCAGGTCCGGCTTTGTGTCGACATCCGTCACCGAAACAAGGCAGGAGTCGAGCCGGGGGTCGCGTATGTTGCGGAAAATGACGGCAAGCTGCCGCGCCATTTCGTCGTTTATCCGTCCGATTCTGTATTTTGCCATTTTATATACAAATGCCCTTTCGGGCCTCCTTTGTTTATTGCCGCGCGCAAAACCGCCGCAGCCTTCAAATTAATTAATCAGGCCTGATTAATTATATCATATCCGGCTCCTTATTGCAACAGCCTTGACGTGAATTTTGAGCCGCGGCGGCGAAGCGGATTTAATTTTCCGAA
>JAAZGC010000122.1 GCA_012511425.1 Clostridiales bacterium
AAAGCAACAGAAGGCATTTATTATATCCTTTCGGAAATAAACTGTTATAAAATTCTCTTAAAAACATTGTAGCACAAAGGCGGCGTTAAGTCAACGCAGCCGGATGAAATATGTGATGAACTTTAATCATCGCTGAAGTCCCATGGGTCGATCTGATCGAAAAGCGCCGAGAGCGCCTTTTCAACGCTTTCAAAGGGCAGGGAGAAGCCGCCCTTATAAACGGTTTTGAAAAATCCCCGTTTGAACTTGTCTTCGATAACGGTTACGATCTCGCCCTTGTATTTGAAATAATTGTTTCCGCTGCGGCTTCTCTTGAATTTCGTGTTCAGGAAGCTGTTTCTGCGCTTGAGACGGTTTTTGTAATCGTTTTCCCTCTTTCTGGCGCCGTCGGGATTTCCTTCCATCCTGCCGGCGCAGATGCATCCGGCGCCGATCGCGCGCGGATATTCGTTATGCCGCATGATGTGGACATATCTTATTATCTGATATCCGCACATCCGGCAGGTGCCGACAGGCGCGCCGAGATCGATAACCCCGGTACAGTACCATCCGCTGTGCGGAACGTCGCTGCGCTTCCAGAGGTTGGTCTCGCCTTCATCGGGTTCTTTCATCCAGTCGGCATTGCGATATCTTGCGGGAATTTCGGCTTCGGGGGCTGTCTTTTCTTCGGTTTCGGCCGGTTCGGCTTGATATTCGGCCGATTCTGTCGATATTTCTTCTGTCTCCGTCTCTTCTTTGGTAATTTCGAGCGAAAACCTTATCTGCTCGTGGTCTTCTTTTTTGTCGGCAGTATCTGATTTGACAGTATCCTTTACTTTTAAATCATAAACAGCGGGAGTTTTCTCCGGCGGAAATTCTTTTATCGGGATTTTATCGGATACCGCCTCCGTTGACGGCAGTTCGATAAGTGCCGTTTCCGGTTCCGCAGTCGGTTTTATTTCCGGCACGGTACTGCGGCTTTCCGCTTTTTTGAGGGCTTTGTCCGCGGCGTCGCCGATTTCGCTCCAGGCGGCGAAATCATAATCGGCGCTTACCGGCCGCAGCTCGCCTTTTTTATCAAATCGGATATAATAGACATTTTTTCGCTCGTCTTTCCGCTCGACGGTTCCTTCACCGAAGATGGGGTGATTCACCTGTGTTCCCGGCGAAAGCCCAGATGCCGAATTCGTCGTCTCAACACCGGCATCCGCCGTCGATTTGTTCTGCAGCTCCTTTGATATCTCGCCGGTTCTGACTAAATTGTCTTCGCCTATATCATAAAGAAACCTTGACGGACGCTTGCGCCGGTCTTCTTCGCCCCCCTCCGAATCGGTAAGAAAGAGTTGCTTCCGTGCTCTCGTCAGCGCGACAAAGCAGAGCCTTCTTTCCTCCTCAAGCCCCTCGTTCTTGCGCTCTTCGAGGGTCCTCGACGACGGGAAAATGCCCTCGGTCATCCCGACTACAAATACCGCCGGGAATTCAAGCCCCTTGGCGGCGTGTATCGTCATCAGCTTGACTTTGTCCGAGTCGGAGTCCTTTTCCTCCGCCGCTTCGATATCGATAAGATCCAGCCACTGTGAGGGAGTCATTTTCTCTCCCCAGACCTGTTCTCTGTTCCAGAGAGAACGCTTGAGTTCGGCTAAGTTGTCAAGTCGCTCCATGCTTCCCGCCGCGCGGATGTAGTCTTCATACCCGGAGCGGCCGAGCGTTTCGCCGAGCAGAGCCGACACCGAGAGATTATCTTTCTCTTTCCGGAGCGAATCGATAAGCTCGATAAAAGCGGGTGCGCCGGTCGATGAAAACAGTTTGTTGTCAATCGAGGCTTTCAGCGCCGCAAACAGCGACTGCCCCGATTCTTCCGCCATCGCCTTAAGCGCGGCGAGACGGCTTTTGCCGAATTTCCGCCGGGGAAGATTGATAATCCGCTCCAAAGCCTCATCATCGTCGCAGACAACAAGCCGCATATAAGCCAGCGCATCCTTTATCTCCATCCGGTCGTAGAATCTGACCGAACCGTAAAGCTCATACGGAATATGCGCCGCGCCGAGAGCGGCTTCCACAAATCTGGAAAGAAAGCCCGCCCTATACAATATTGCGATGCTCCGATAACTGAACCCTTGTGAAATGAGCTTTTCTATCTCCGCTGCGATAGCCTTGCCTTCTTCATCCTCGGTGCGCAGATGCAGCCATCTGACCGGCTCTCCGGGAGAGCTTTCGGTGTAAAGGTCTTTTTTGACCCGGTTCGTATTGTATGCGATAAGTGTGTTTGCCGCCGTAAGGATATTTCCGGTTGAGCGGTAGTTTCGGTTGAGCGTAATTGTTTCAGCTCCGGGGAAATTCTCCTCAAAATTAACTATGATAGACATATCCGCCCCGCGCCATTCGTATATATTCTGGTCGGGGTCTCCGACGACGAAAAGATTTTTGTGAGCCGAACATAGGGTTTTGATAAGTCTCAATTCCCGTTTCGAGCTGTCCTGAAATTCGTCGACTTCTATGTAATAGAGCTGTTCCGCCCACTTCTGCGCGACTTCCGGGAAAGCGTCGAAAATCGAAAAGGTAAACGATATCAGGTCGTCGAAATCAAGGCCGTATATCTGCTTTTGCTTTTTAAGAAACCTGCGGATAATATGGATATCAAGTCCGTCCGTCGAAATCTTATCGTTGAATGCGACATCCTCCGGCCGGCCGTCTGTCATCGGGCGGACATATTCTTCGGAGGATTTCAGCCGGTGCATCGCCGCGACTACCCGTTCGTAGGTCGTCTGATCCATCCGGATATCCTCTTCGGCGTAAATCTCGGAAAGCAGCTTGAGCTTGGTCGATTCGTCGATTATTGCAAAGCTTTCCGGCCACATAAGATGGTGTATATCTCCCCTGAGCACCCGGACGCAGAAGCCGTGATAAGTCGTGATAAGCGAGTTGTCATATCCGTCGCCGACAAGCTCCCGCACCCGCCGCTTCATCTCGCCGGCGGCTTTTGCTGTGAAGGTAACGCAGAGCACGTTTGAAGGATGTATTCCGGCGGCTTTGACAAGATATCCGTAGCGATGGGTGAGCGTTTTCGTTTTGCCGGAACCGGCTCCGGCGATTACCCGCAGATATCCCTCGGTTGCCGTTACCGCTCTTAATTGATCCGCATTGAGTCCGTCGAAAAGGTTGTTCATCACAGTCACCGCCGATGCATCTGTTTACCATACCATTATACTACAAATCCGGCAAAAGGTCAAACATTATTTGGACGATGATTTATTGGCTATACCTAAAATCTAAGTAAAATTCGGCTAAAGTTAAAGTGTACAAAAAAGGACATCGGCGTGTTACTTGTTTGGTGATATAACACACATTGTTAATAAATTTAAAAGTGGAAGTTAAATGTTAACGATATTTAATTTATCATGTAATAAAATTAACAAAATGTACATCGAATCATCCCCCATTTTGTTAATTTACTTTAATGAAAAAAATCCCGATATGTGTATAATTATATTATCAATAAAACAGATGTTATAAAATACCGGCAGGCAAGGAAGGTATAAAAGAATGGCAAAGCTTTCACAGATTCTCGATTCATACGGCATCGCCGATGAATATCTGAGGATGAAGATCACCTCTTTGGCGGACCCAATAACCGTCCGCAAGCATACCACCTTCGATATCAGCGGTTCGGTCAGCCTTTATCTGCTCGAAGACGGGATAATCCGCGCATACACCTGCGAGGAAGACGGGACTGAGATCACGACGAACTTCGTTTACAAGCGCGGTCAGCCCTTTTATTCCAATGCCTCCATGCTGTCTTCCCGGATGGCAGGCGTCAGAGTTTACAACGAAACCCTGACCGAAAGCCACCTTTACAGATTCGAGATAAGCGAGATCATGGATCTGGTTCAGATGTACCCCGCAATGCTTGAACTGGCGCGCGGTCTTATCAACGACTGGTTCGCAATTCAGTGGGAGCATACTCATATCCTCTATGCATACAGCGCAAAGCAGAAATACGAATGGTTCCTCGAGAGCTATCCGGATCTTCTGTCAAAGATCAGCCATAAATACATCGCCTCGTTCCTCAATATGACTCCGGTCACGATGAGCCATGTAAGGCGGACGATAAACGAAGAGAATGCAGATTCGGACCCGGAAGAGCAATCCGAAGAAAACGAATGAAGCGATATTCGGTCCGGTGGCAGAACTGTCTTCAGAATTAAGCCTTACCCTTTTTCGGATCCGTATAACGGCATTTATCGAGTGCAAACTATTCTTAAATTAATTTGCTTTACCTTGACATATATGTATCGAAATGATATAATGCAATTACGACAAGCTTAAAATAAGACAAGTTGAGAAAACGGAGGTAAAACAATGAAAAACCGACTTTTATCGGCGACCTTCATCTGATGTTCAAAGAATCCTTCTGGATGACCGGCTTCAACAAAAGCGTTATCGATGCAAACTCCCTTGCCGACCCGTATGAGCTCGTCGATTCCGGCAAATGGACCCTCGACGCGATGCATGAGCTGATGGCTGCGGTAACGAGTGATATCGACGGCGACGGCAAGATCACGGCCGACGACATGATGGGAGTCTCCCTGCATTCCGGCGGCGCACTGCCGTTTATGATCGGCACCGGAGTAAGATTGTCGGGCAAAGATGAAAACGATATGCCTACCGTAAATGTCACCGGCGAAGCTTTCATCAGCCGATACAGCGCCGCGGCGGAGAAGATATTCGCGGACAAGGACCTTGTCTGTCTTGAAGGAAGAACGGCCAATACAAATAAATATAACGACGGTTTCCACGGCGTATTCTTCACGGGGCACACCCTGTTTTATGTCGAGCCGATCGGTTCGCTGAAGAAGCTGCGCGATATGGACGCTGAATTCGGAGTCGTCCCGTTCCCGAAATATGACGAAACGCAGCAGGAATATTCTTCGCTTATCGCCAGCTTTGCAGCCTGCATGGCAGTTCCGGTTACCAACACCGATCTCGACCGTACCGGCATAATCCTCGAAAATCTCTGCGCACGTTCTTACGAAGGGCTCAGACAGGCGTACTCGGAAGTAACCCTTGACTTTAAATATATCCGCGACGAAGAGAGCTCGAAAATGCTGCAGCTGATATTCGATACCGGAGCCTTTGAATTGACCTCCGTATTCGGATGGGGAGGAGTAGCCGACACAGTCTCCGATTACCTGTCAAAAGGCAATCCGAATATCGCTTCCACCATTGAAAAGAAGATGTCAAGAATCGAATCGGAGATGGCGAAAACCGTCGAAGCGCTTGCCGGTTAATATAATCCAAAGCGGCAATACTCTTTCAGCCTTGACATTCTGTCGCATTAATGTGACAAGCTATCGAAATTGCGGGATAGGAGAATCAAGGTGTCAGTCAGAAAAAGAGCAATATTCGGTCAGAAAAGCATGAATATGACGCAGGGGCGGATTCTGCCCCTGCTTGTTGTGTTTGCGCTGCCCATTTTGCTCGGCAATATCTTCCAGCAGCTTTATAATATGGTCGATACCTGGGTAGTCGGAAATTATGTTTCAAACGAGGCATTTTCCGCCGTCGGCTCGGTGGGTCCCATCATCAATGCGCTTATCGGCTTTTTCCTCGGTCTTTCAAGCGGCGCCGGCGTTGTGGTGTCTCAGCATTTCGGTGCCGGTGACGAGGAGGATGTAAATAAAACGGTGCATACCGCTATCCTGATGACGGCAGTTTTCTCGGTCATTGTCACCGCCGCCGGAGTTCTGCTGACTCCGTTTTTCCTGAATATGATGAAGACTCCCGCAGATGTCATGCCGGAATCGCTTTCTTATCTGACGATCTACTTCGCCGGAATATCCGGTCTGATGTTTTACAACATAGGCGCCGCGATATTGCAGGCGATAGGCGACTCGCACAGCCCGTTTATATTTCTTACAGTTTCCGCCGCGCTCAATATAATCGGCGACCTTGTCTTTGTGCTTGTATTCGATATGGGAGTCGCCGGCGTTGCCTGGGCAACGATAATCTCGCAATGGGTCTCCGCTCTGCTTGTTATTATAACGCTTATGCGCACCGATACCTGTGTTAAATTAAAACTCGGCAGCCTGCGATTCGACCGCGAAAAATTCTCAAGGATTGTAAACATCGGCATACCCGCCGGAATCCAGATGGCGATAACCTCTTTTTCGAATATCTTCGTTCAGTCTTATATAAATTATTTCGGAGCCGACACTATGTCCGGCTGGACGGCATACGGCAAGATCGATTCGGTAATGATGCTGCCGACGCGGGCGGTCAGCGTGGCGGCAACGACATTTGTCGGTCAGAATATCGGCATCGGCGACGATGAACGTGTCAAATCCGGCATAAGGATAGCGCAGCTGCTTTCCTTTGTTTCGCTCGGTATAGCCATGATCCCGGTAATGGTGTTCGCGCCTCAGCTGGTCGCCTTCTTTAACGCAAAGCCGGAGGTAATCGAACTCGGCACTCTTATAATCCGTGTAATGTCCCCCTGTTACCTGATCATCTGCGTGTATGATGTATTGATAGGCGTCATGCGGGGTGCCGGCGATGCGAAAGCCCCGATGTTCATAATGCTTTTCTCCTTCGTCGTTTTCCGCCAGATTTATCTCTTTGTAGTGACGAATTATATAGCGAACGAAGTCGTTCCGGTAATCATGGGATATCCGCTCGGCTGGCTAGTCTGTGCGATACTTATAATCTATTTCTTCAGAAAATCCGAAAAAACTCGGAAATATGCGCGATTATGATTAATCACGGCGTCTGCGCATTCCCGAAATTGAAGAGAGGACAGGAATATATATGCCGCATAAATTCACCGGGAAATTTATCACTCTGCCGGAATATTCAAAAACAAAGCCGGTAAATGTCTTCCACCGCCAGCTTCAAAAATGCGAAATTCCGAAAACCGGAATTCCCGAGAATCTCCATGTGCTCTGCCGTGCGGAATTTCGGGCGGAAAAACCGGAAAAAACCATCATTTATATAACGGCGGACGATTATTACAAGCTGTATATAAACGGCAGATATGTCTCTCAGGGACCGGCTCCGGCTTTCAGCTTCAAATATTATTACAACGAAATCGATATCACCGATTATATAAAGCCGGGAAGAAATGTCATCGCAGTCCATGCCCTTTATCAAGGGCTGATAAACCGCGTCTGGGTATCCGGCGACGGCAGGCTCGGCCTTATCTTTGACGTCGAAAGCGGCGGGGAAATAATCTGCTGCTCCGACAAAAATGTAAAATGCGCCGTCCATGACGGTTTCACCGCTCTCTCCGTTACCGGCTACGCGACTCAGTTCATGGAAAGATACGACAGCCGTTCGGATAAAGCCGGCTTTGAGCGCATCGATTATGATTGTTCAAAATGGCAGAACGCCGCCGAATGTATTTACAGCGATCATGTGCTCGTGCCTCAGCCCTCCCGTCAGCTTGTGTTTGAGACAATAAAACCGAAGACAACAAAGCGCTCCGGCAATACGATAAAAGTCGATTTCGGCGGATGCCATGTCGGCTATCTGAACCTTGAAGCCGCAGGAAATCCCGGTGACAGAATCATTATCCGCTGCGCTCAGGAGCTGAACGCCGACGGCAGCATAAGATACCGGCTGAGAGCCAACTGCATATACGAAGAAGACTGGCTGCTTTCCGGCGGTATCGATAAACTTGATCAATTTGATTATAAATCCTTCCGGTATGCCGAAATCACGCTGCCGGACGGAGCCGAGATTAAAGATATCTCGCTTACCGCCCGTCACTATCCTTTTGAAGAATACAGAAAATGCAAGTCCGACGACCCGGTTCTGCAGCGAATATGGAATCTCTGCTCCCATTCGCTTGAATACGGCGTTCAGGAAGTTATTCAGGACTGCATGGAGCGGGAAAAGGGGCAGTACCTCGGCGACGGCTGCTTTACTTCCTGCAGTTACGCGGTGCTGACCGGCGATCTTGCGATTATGGAAAAACTTATCGACAACGCCTTTGACACTGCGTTTATCAATGCCGGCCTGATGACCTGCTTCCCCTGTTCGTTCATGCAGGAGATCGCC
>JAAZGC010000123.1 GCA_012511425.1 Clostridiales bacterium
AAGATACTCGCCGACGACTACCCCTCAGCACCGGTAAAACCGGAAGGTGAAAGCGAATATACCGTCGGAATGAATGTCTGCTCGCTCTGGAAAGAGGGCACCCACTGGGGCTGGAGCTGCGTCTCGGCTTATGAGGACGCCGAGCCTGTGCTGGGTTATTACGATGAAGGCGTTCCCGAGACCGCCGACTGGGAAATTAAATATATGGCTGAACACGGCATCGACTTCCAGGCGTTCTGCTGGTACGCCACCGCCTCCGACGCCCCCCTGAAAGCCGGTCCCCTTGCCGCCCATCTCCACGACGGCTATATGTACGCCGAATACAGCGACGATGTAAAATACTGCCTTATCTGGGAATGCCAGAACGCCGCCCGTCCCTCGAATTTCAATTCCTGGCGCGATTATTTCGTTCCCTATCTGCTTGAGTATTATATCAAGGACAGCCGCCATATGGTCATCGACAATCAGCCGGTTCTCTGCGTCTTCGGCGCAGGTAGGCTCAGCGAGACCTTAGGCGGCGAAGCCAATGTCAAAAAGTGCTTAGACTATCTCGAAGACGAGGTGCGCAAGCTGGGATTCGACGGCATGATATATCTATCCTGCGGCTCGGCTTCCGATTCGCTTGCCAAAATGGGCTTCGACGCCGGCTACGCATACAACTGGGGTACCTCGGGCTGTGAAGTCAACACCAATATAAACGGCATACTGAACAGCGCCGCCAACAAGTCTATGTATACCGTCCCCACTATAAGCGTCGGCTTCAACAGCATCCCATGGCACGGCATTCGCTACCCGATGATGACGGTTGAAGACTATAAAACCGCCCATCTCTGGGTTCGCGACGAATACCTGCCCAAATACGCAGATAAGAACGGCTGGCAGGACAAGTTCGTCATGCTCTCGACCTGGAACGAATACGGCGAAGGCACATATATCATGCCCTCGGCGGGCAACGGCGGATTCGGCTATCTGGATGTAATCCGTTCCGTTTACGCCGGCGCCGAACCGGATGAGAACGTAAACACTATCCCCACCGCCGCTCAGAAGGAACGCATCAATCACCTTTACCCGCAATACCGCCGGCTGCTGCGCAAAACCGGCTATTACTCCGAGACTGTGGACACCTCGACACTTACCCCGATATTCGAGATCGACTACAGCTCCAAGGCTAAAGTCTCGGTAGGCAGCGCGCATAAACCGGTATTCGGCGATGACGGTCTGCGCGGCACCGTCAACGGCGACACGCTGATAATAAAGGACGGCATCAGCGTAAAAGCCTCCGACTCGCCATATATACGTGTAACTCTCGACGTGCCCAAAGGCACCGCCTGCGAAGTATTCTACATCACCGACAAGGATAAAAACTGGACTCAGGACAAGAGCGCCCAGTTTACCGCAAACGGAGAGGGAGCCGCCGAATATCTCATCAACATGAGCGAAAAGACTTTGTGGCGGGATACCATAGTTGCCTTCCGCGTCGATCCGGGTCAGACGCCTGACGGCGCTGGAGACCCCGAACGCAACTACTTCAGGCTTGTCAAAACCGAATTCCTTAATTCCCCGGATCGTCCGTCCCGCAAGATTTACATAAACAGCCGCGAATGCGAGCTGCAGCTCTGGCCGGAAATATCCGATAAAGGCGAAATTCTCATCTCCTGGGACGGAAAGACGGCGCTTAACTACCGGCTGAGCGCCTTTGATACCTGGGATTACGCGACAAAGACACTTACCATTGAGATGGACGGTCACAAAGCCGTCTTCAACGTCGGGAAAGACAGCTGGACGCTTGACGGCGAAGAAATACAGCTTGGCTATCCCCTCTATGTCACAGATGGACTGCCGATGCTTCCGCTTGCCGCTCTCTGCGA
>JAAZGC010000124.1 GCA_012511425.1 Clostridiales bacterium
ACCCTTCCCGGCCCCGGGCAGTACACCTTTGAACCCGGCGGAATGAACCGCGCCCTGCATATCTTCGTCGACCCGCCGAAGGATTACGGCAAAAAGGAAGGCGAAGGCATAATATATTACGGTCCCGGCATACACGACGCCGGCAGGATAGAGCTCAAATCGAACCAGACGCTGTATATCGACGCCGGAGCGATTGTTTACGGCGGCATTATAGCGGAAGACGCGGAGAATATCCGCATCGTCGGCCGCGGCATCCTCGACAACTCAAAAAGCGTCCGCGGAGAGGACGGCGGGTATGTAGCCGATTGCGGCACCCCGCTCGGCTGCATAAAGATGTACCGCTGCAAAAACGTCCTCGCCGACGGAGTGATTTTCCGCGATTCCGGCGTCTGGACGGCGACCCTCTTCAACTGCGACTGCGTAACCTTTGACAATATCAAAGCCATCGGAATGTGGCGGTACAACAGCGACGGCATCGATTTTGTAAACTCGGCAAACGGCCTTGTTCAGAACAGCTTTCTGCGCTGCTTCGATGACGTCATCGTATTGAAGGGACTTAAAGGCTACGACACCCGGAATGTCGAAAATATCCTTGTCCGCCGCTGCGTCACCTGGTGCGACTGGGGGCGCAACCTTGAAATCGGCGCCGAGACCTGCGCCGACGAATACCGCAACATCATTTTCGAAGACTGCGACTGCATCCCCGGCGCGCATATTATGCTTGACATTCAGAACGGCGACCGCGCCCGCGTCCATAACCTCATCTTCGACAACATCCGCTGCGAATATTCGAAATATCAGCTCGAGCCGATCTATCAGGGCTCCGAGGATATGAAATACGAGCCGAAAGCGGAGCCGTTCCTGCCGACTCTGATGTACGCCCATCTTTACCGCGGAATCTGGTCGAAGGATATGCTGTTCGGCGAAAACCATGATATCACCTTCCGGAATATCCAAATAATCGCCGATCCCGGCCTGCCGGTGCCGCCGAGCGGCTTTGTCGGCGCCGAAGAAGAGCACAAGACGCATGATATAAAGATAGAAGGTCTTTATTTCAACGGAAAACGCCTCGAAACTCTCGAAGAAGCGCGGGTTTCATCAGGTGATTTCACCGAAAACATAACCATCAAATAATCCGATGCCTGTTTATACAAAAGGCAAAAAGGACAGCTGACATGACCGAAAGAATAAAAGCCCTGCGCGATTATATCGTCCCGCGAAGGCAGAAGGAACACCGCAAAGCCGATTTTCTCGACGGTTTTGACCCTTCATTTTACCGCAAATCCCCCGACCTGCGGCTGCGCTCATCGCAGCGGCTTCGCTGCGCCCTTGAAGCGGAAACGCCGGTGATTTTAGACGGCGAAAAGATAGTCTTTCTGCGGACGGTTCCGAATCTCCCCGACATTATGAGCGAGGCGGAGCAGGAGGAATTTTTCCGCGGGCACTCAAAGCATGAGCTGGGCTTCGCGTTCAACATCGCGCCCGATTATGCGGCGCTGATGAGCGAGGGGCTTTCGGCGGCAAGAGAGCGATATTCCGCCGATGAGCCGACGGCAATCGCCCTCGACGCCGTGATGGCTTTCGCCGAAAGATACCGCCGCAAAGCCGAAGAACTCGGACGGACGGATATAGCCGACGCGCTGACCCGAATCCCCGCAAAGCCGCCGCGGAGCTTTTACGAAGCGCTGCTCTTTTTGCGGCTGCTGCACTATGTGATCTGGATTGAAGGCAGCTACCACGTTATTCTGGGGCGGTTCGACCAATATATGTACCCTTATATTAAAGCCGGCCTCGAAAACGGGCTTTCCCGCCGGGAGGCACTGGAACTTCTGGAGGAATTTTTCCTCGGCTGCAACAAGGACTCCGACCTCTACCCCGGAATGCAGCAGGGGGACAACGGCCAATCCATCGTTTTAGGCGGCTATTCCCCCGACGGCGAGGATATGTACAACGTTCTCTCCGAGCTTGCGATAGAAGCCTCCCTTGATTTAAAGGTGATCGACCCGAAGATAAATCTGCGCGTCGGCGCAAAAACGCCGATTGAGCGCTATATCTTCGCGACAAAGCTCACCGCCGCC
>JAAZGC010000125.1 GCA_012511425.1 Clostridiales bacterium
GACAAAAATGTCAGAGACGAAGGAGCGGCGCGTTTTGTCGGCTTTGCCGAAGCTGCCAAGGCTTTGGGCGCAAAATACATAACCCTTTGCAGCGGTTCGAGAAACCGCGCAAACCTCTGGGGCTACAGTCCGGAAAATAACACCGCCGACGCCTGGCGGGATATGGCGGACAGCATGAAACGGGTGGTTGATACAGCGGAAAAGCTTGATATGACTCTCGCTATCGAATCGGAGGCCGCAAATGTAATCTCTACACCGGAAAAGGCGCGGGCAATAATGGACGAAATAGGTTCGCCCCGGCTTAAGATGATCATTGATTTTGCAAACCTTTTCCACGCAGGCGAAGCTTACAGAGAAAACGTCCGGCCTACGATAAAGCACGCGATTGACGTTTTCGGACATGATATTGTCATCGCTCACGGAAAGGACATAAAGGAAGGCGACGGGATCGAGTTCACCGGGACCGGCGAAGGTATCGTAAACTTCGCTTACTGCGCAAAACTTCTGAATGATATCGGATACTGCGGGGATATGTTCCTTCACGGCATATACGATGAAGAGAAGATGGTTTCCGCCCGCGAGCATTGGCTGAACGCAGAAAAAGAAGCATTAAGAATATAATACAGGAGGTCTCATAATGAAAAAAGCGAGAATCATTACCGACAGAAACTATGTAAAGGGAGAAGTCGACAAGAATATCTTCGGTTCCTTTACAGAGCAGCTCGGACGCTGCATTTATGAAGGGATTTACGAGCCGGACAGCAAGTTTGCCGATGAAGATGGATTCCGCCGCGACGTCATCGACCTTGTTCGCGAGCTTGATGTGCCGATTATTCGCTGGCCGGGCGGAAACTTCGTTTCCGGCTACAACTGGGAAGACGGGATAGGTCCGAAGGAGACCCGTCCGGCAAGGCTTGAGCTTGCCTGGGGCGTCACCGAGGACAATCAGTTCGGCATCGACGAATTCGCTACCTGGTGCAAAAAGGTCGAAGCCGATCCGCTTGTTGCGGTCAACCTCGGAACCGGCACACCCGAAGACGCAAGGCGGCTTGTCGAATACTGCAACCATCCCTCCGGCACGGCATTAAGCGATCTGCGCATTAAACACGGATATAAAGAGCCGCACGGCATCAAATACTGGTGTCTCGGAAACGAGATGGACGGTCCCTGGCAGATAGGCCACAAGACGGCGTATGAATACGCGCGCGTCGCAAACGAGACGGCAAAGGTTATGAAGTGGGTCGATCCGTCGATTAAACTTGTCGCCTGCGGTTCCTCCGGTCTCTGGATGAAGACCTTCGGTGAATGGGAAGTTACCGTGCTCGACGAATGCTATGACAACGTCGATTATATCTCCCTTCACACCTATTACGGCAATCAGGCGAAAGACACCCCCTCATTCCTTGCGAATACCGTCGGATTCAACGATTTCATCAAGGCCGTTATTTCCATCTGCGATTATGTCAAGGCGAAAAAGCACAGCCGCAAGGATATCATGCTCAGCTTCGACGAATGGAATGTCTGGTATCACAGCCACAACGTTCATTTCGAAAAGTGGTCAAAGCACCCGCATCAGCTTGAGGATCATTATAACTTCGAAGACGCACTTCTGGTCGGCGGCATGCTCATCAGCCTTATCAACAACTGCGACCGGGTGAAGATAGGCTGCCTTGCTCAACTCATCAATGTTATTGCGCCGATAATGACAAATAAAGACGGAGCGTTCAGGCAGACTACCTTCTGGCCGTTTGCGCAAGCTTCGAAACACGGCCGCGGGACCGCGCTGGATCTTCGTATCGACTGCCCGAAATATGACGCAAAAAACTACACCGATGTGCCGATTCTCGATGTCGCCGCGGTTGCTAACGAGGAAAACGAGACTATTTCCCTGTTCATCGTCAACAAAGACCTTGAAGAAGATGTCGAAGTCACCTGCGATCTGAGACAATACGTAGGATATAAAGTAAAAGAATCTACTGAAATGA
>JAAZGC010000126.1 GCA_012511425.1 Clostridiales bacterium
CCGTAGGTTTCATGCAGCTTCAGAAGCAATTCAATCAGATTGTCGGCGTTTTCCCGGTCGAGGTTGCCGGTCGGCTCGTCGGCGAAAAGATATGACGGGCGGTTTATGAGCGCCCGCGCCGCCGCCGTAAAGGGAAATATCCCCGAATTGCTCCCTGTCGTAGAAAGCGCTGTTTGTCCGCAGAAACGAACCCATCAATATCAGCATCACCGGCAGCAGCAGAAGCAGGATATTTATAAAAAGCCGCTTTGCCGCGGAGCGCAGCGTCCGCTTCATGTAAATTCTGCCGTATTCGGCGATGTCGGCGCTGACCGGCGCTCCGCGCCGGTCAGCGCCAAAGCCAAGTTCTTATTTACCGTCCCCCATCCCCGCACAGTCCCCTCGCCTCCAATCGACGTACCTCCCCGCGCTCTCTATCCGCCGCTCCATCAGCCGCACGCTCTCGGCGGCTTCATCCCCCGTACACAGCTTGCCGTCATACAAAAGATACTTCGCCCTCACCGGCGACGGGCTTAGATTCGGCATTATCACATTCGCGCCGGCGAGCAGGCCGTCTTCGCGGCCTCTGTCCGATGCCGTGCCGAGGGCGGTGGTTGCGGGGAGCAGCACTTCGGGGAGAATTATCCGGCTTATTGCAAGCAGGTTCAGCGTCATCTCGACCGAACCCGCCGGGAAATCCCGGAAAGGCGTCGATTTGTGCGGCAGGAAAGGCCCGATGCCGAGCATATTCGGTTTGAATTTTTGTATAAACCGAAGATCGGCAATGATGTCGTCCGTCGTCTGATACGGCGCGCCGACCATAAACCCGCATCCGACCTGAAACCCGATGCGCTTGAGTTCATAAAGACAGTTCATCCGGCTTTCGAGCGACAGCTCATCCGGGTGAAGTTTTTTATATAATTCCGGCGACGCGGTTTCCTCGCGCAAAAGATACCTGTCGGCGCCGGCGTCGAAAAACGCCTGATATGTGTCGGCGTCCCGCTCGCCTATCGAAAGCGTCACGGCGGTGTCGGGGCAGCTTTCCTTTATCTTCCGGACCACGGAGCAGACCGACTCGTCGGAAAAGCCCCGGTCTTCGCCGCCCTGGAGCACAATCGTGCGAAATCCGAGCTGATAACCGCGAATTGCGCAGTCGAGCACTTCCTCTTCGGTCAGCCGATACCGCTCACATTCGCCGTTTGAGCGGCGCAGCCCGCAGTAAAAGCAGTCGTTCGCGCAGTAGTTGGTAAACTCGACAAGCCCGCGCAGATAAACGGCTTTGCCGTAAACCGACTCGCAGACTTCGCCTCCCCGTGCCCGCAGATATGCGGCATCCTCGCCCTCCGATTCAATCAGCGCACGCAGTCCCTCATCCGGAAGATCTCTTTCGGACACCAGGGCATCGACAAGTGCTATAATGTTTTCTTTCATATTTTTACATCCTGCCATAAGCGGTTTTTTTCTTTTCCTTATTATCCCTCATCTATCGACATCAGCCGCCAGCTGCCCGAAAACAGCCTGTAGCGGTAGACGAGCCTCGAGCCGTCCCCCATTTCGGCTATCGCGACGGCTTCGCCGGCGTCTTTGTCGATGTTCGAAGAAAGCGAGGCGATATCCGCCGCCGGAAGCCCGACGTCGGGATTGTATCGGCAGAAGCCGTCAGCGGGTTCGCCGAACGGCCAGACAAATATATCGGAGATTGCCGGTTTGTCGCCTAAATACCTTTCCGCCGCCGCAAGCACTTCGGCTTCGGGGACGAGTATCAGTCCGTTTTCGTCAATGCCGAAAGCGTCGCCGCCCGAACGGCTGCGGATGGCGCGGTACATGATGAACTGCGCATAGCCGCCGCCTCGGTTGAGCAGCACTCCGTCCCCGGTTGATTGTGCCGGCGCCGGGAAGAACCGGGCGGTCTCGTCGGCGAAAATATAGAAAAGCGTCGGATCGAAGGCGTTTTCCCCCTCCGCCATCAGCGCCGCAGACGCAGCTTCCGCGCCGGTTTCGGTGATTTCATCCGAATTTGCGTAGCGGCTGTCGGTTTCTTCGTCAATCGGCAGGAGGGTGGTTTCTTCGATCGTTGTTTCCTCGGCAGTCGTTTCCGGTTCGGTTTTCGGCGGCTCCGTCGCGGGAGGTTCCGTTTCCTGCGGGGCGGTCAGCGGCTCATCCGCATCCGTCGTCTGCAATTCCTTTGAAAGCCGGGCTTCGCAGCCGTGCAGATAAGCGGCGGCAAGCACGACGATAAGCGCGGCAAGCGCCGCGAACATTACGAAGGTATATATGGTTGTTCTAGATTTTGATCTGGGTCTTCTTTTTCTCATTTTTCCGTCCCGTTTTATGTAATCTTCCATTATATTATACCATAAATAAATGAAGCATATCAACCGAACATGATTAATATTCTGTTTCGCGGCAAATTTATTAAAACCCCTTGCATTCTGTCTTGCAAGGTGGTAAAATATAATCGGAATACAAACAATTCACACGTTTTTCACGGAGGACGGACATGAAATTCACAAAGTTTTTACCGATCGCGCTTGCCGCCGCGTTGCTATTCGCCGCCTGCGGCGAAGCAGCCAAACCCGCCGACACCGCCGCTCCGGATACAACCGCGGAGGAAACGACGGCGGCGGAACTTACATCCGGCGTTCCGGACGACGTTAAATTCGAAGGGGAGACATTTAATCTGCTTTCCGCAAACTACAAGGAATATCACTGGTCGTTCGTCGAGGAGCTGAACGGCGATTTTCTGAACGACGCTATCTTCAACATGGTCGCCGACGCCGAAAACAAGCTCGGCTGCGAGATCAAAGAGACGCAGAAGGATATCTGGGAGATGCAGAAAATCCTTTCGCAGGCGGCTGCTTCCGGAGACACCTCCTTCGACGCCAGCAACTATTCCGGCCGTTTTGCGACCTTCTGTCTGCTCGACGGCTCTCTCCGCCCGCTCGAAGACGCCGGGTATATCGACCTCACTTCGGAGTGGTGGAACCCGGACGTCTCCGAAGATATGTCGATGATGGGCAAGACCTATTTCACATTGGGCTCGTATAATATCCTCGCGCTGAACTACACCATGGCAACGATTTTCAACTCAAAGATGCTCGAAGACTTCGGTCATCAGAAGGATGAGCTTTATAATGACGTCGACTCGGGCAGATGGACATACGACAAAATGCGGGGACTTATGACGGAAGTCACGGCAGACCTCGACGGCGACGGCAAGATGACCGCTGCCGACCGGTACGGCCTTTCCTGCTTTTATCAGACCTGCTCGCTCGGAACGACAACGGTGCTTAGCTGCGGGGCGAAAATGATGGGAAAGGACGATGACGGCTTACCGATCCTCGTCTGGGAAAGAGAAGACACCGCAAATGCGGTGCAGCTGGCGTTTGACATCTATCATTCCGACGACGTGCTGCTGAATCAGGAAGGCTATACCGCCGACAATTTTGTAGCCGGAAACTCTCTGTTTCTTTCGACTTTCTTCATGGGGATAACTTCGCTCAGCGAGATGCAGGACGATTACGGCGTGCTGCCCTGCCCGAAGCGGGACGAAGCGCAGGAGAAATATCTGAATCCGACGATAGACCCGGCGTGGGTGCTGCTGCCGATTTCCTGCCGCGACCCGGAATTTTCCGGAGCGGTGCTGGAACAGCTGAGCTTCAACGGCTGGAAAACGGTTCAGGGCGCCTACCGCGACGTGACGCTGAAATACAAAAAGACCCGCGACGACAACAGCATCCGGATGATAGACCTTATCTTCTCGAACCTTGTGGCAGACGTCGGCTCGACTTATCTCTATGAGTGGTGCGGCTATGATCACATCTACGGAAATGTCGTCTCTAAAAAGGATTTCGGCTGGGCGTCGTATATCGAAAAGAAGTCCAAACCCGCACAGGCGGAGCTTGATAAGATAATTGCCTTCCTCGCAGAAAATGAATAGCGCCTACGGCGCTATTCGCGAGTTTTTCCTTCGGAAAAACGTCGCCGTC
>JAAZGC010000127.1 GCA_012511425.1 Clostridiales bacterium
AAAGGCAAGAGCATAGATGATTACACAGCTGATGAGATAATGATTTTCGCCGACATCATCAACGGTTTGCCGAGAAAGATTCTCGGCTACCATACACCGGAAGAACTATTTGATGCTGAACTCGACAGAATCTATGCCGCTTGACACGACCCAAGCCGTGACTTTTGCTTTTGAGCGAGGAGCGCAGCGACGAGGGAAAAAGCAAAAGTCGTTCTCTACCGTAAATTCTTCGTGAACTATTGCAACTTGCTATTGCAATTTAAGGTAATATTTGAAAATATTAATTTATAAAGAATTGGCAGAAATCAGAGAAAAAAGTTAATCGCTTTCTTCTGTTGATTCCTTGTCATCAGCTGCCGCGGATTCGGCTGGAGCGGGAAGTTCGCCGGCAGGACCGTTAAGTATTTTCATAAACTGCTCTCCGTTGATGCTCTCCTTCTCGTAAAGAAACTTGGCACACTCATGGAGTTTGAACAAATTATCTTCAATTAGCTTGACGGCTCTATCATACTGTTTGTTCACAAGCTCAATGATCATCCGGTCGATCTGTGCAGAAGTCTCCGACGAACAGGCGAGAGCGGCTTCCCCTCCGAGGTATTGCTTGGCAGCGGTTTCAAGAGCGACCATGCCAAATTCGGACATACCGTATTTTGTAATCATTGCGCGCGCCAATTTCGTCGCTTTTTCAATGTCGTTTGCCGCGCCGGTTGTAACCGTGTCAAATACAACCGCTTCGGCTGCGCGACCGGCTGTAAGGGTACATATTTGATCCATAAGCTCGTCTTTTGACATCAGATATTTGTCTTTTTCATAAACCTGCATCGTAAATCCGAGAGCGCCGGAGGTGCGCGGTATTATTGTGATCTTATGCACGGGAGCCGTGTTTGACTGTTTTGCGGCAACCAGAGCATGACCAATCTCGTGGTATGCCACGATCAGTTTTTCCTTTTCTGACAGCACCTGATTTTTCTTTTCGTATCCGGCAATGACAATTTCAATACTGTCTTCAAGGTCTTTCTGTATTACTGCGGTTCGGTTATGCCTTATAGCGCTCAATGCAGCTTCATTGATGATATTAGCAAGATCGGCGCCTGAAGTTCCTACCGCCATTCTTGCGATTGCTTCGAAATCGACATCGGCTGAGAGTTTTATCTTTTTTGCATGAACCTTAAGTATCGCAACACGCCCCGCTTGATCGGGCAGTTCAACGGGAATCCGACGGTCAAAGCGTCCGGGTCGGAGCAGGGCAGGGTCAAGGGTTTCGGGGCGGTTTGTAGCCGCCAGAATAATAACCCCTTTGCGGCCGTCAAAGCCGTCCATCTCGGTAAGAAGCTGGTTAAGAGTCTGCTCACGCTCATCGTTGCCGGTAAGACCGATACTGTCACGCTTCTTGCCTATCGTATCGATTTCATCGATAAAAACGATGCAGGGAGCTTTCTCTTCCGCCTGCTTAAACAGATCGCGCACTTTGGCGGCGCCCATTCCTACGAACATTTCGACGAATTCAGAACCGGAAATAGAAAAGAAGGGAACTCCGGCTTCTCCGGCGACGGCTCTGGCTATCAAAGTTTTACCGGTTCCGGGAGGACCGACAAGAAGCACTCCCTTCGGCAGAGTAGCGCCTATATCGGTGTATTTTTTCGGATTATGCAGAAAATCAACTATTTCCCGAAGCGAAGCTTTTGCTTCGTCCGCACCGGCTACATCGCTGAATTTGACACCGGTTTCAGATTCGACATAGATTTTTGCGTTGCTTTTGCCGAAAGACATAGCCCCCATTCCGCCGACCTGATCAATCATCTTCTTCGAAATAAAACGTCCGATCAGTATGAAAACCGCAATGGGTAGAACGCATGTCAGTAAAAACGAAAGCAGCGGGGACATCTGCTCGACTATCTCGGAACCGAAATGAGCCCCTGCCGCATGAAGCCGCTCTACAAGTCCGGGGTCTTCAAGTATTCCGGTTCGATAATAATTGGTCGGTATCACATTATCAGAAAAAAGGATCTGATTGCTATCGATCTGAACTTCATTGACTTCACGGGCTTCAATCATGTCAAGGAAGGTGCCGTAATCCACTTCTTTTATATGCGTTTCGCCAAGCCGCGGCAGAAGCAGAGAGTTAATGATCAACAGTACCGCCATAGCAATTATATAATAGAAAATAATAGGTTTTCTCGGTTTATTGACTTTTTTCATTATTCTCCTCAATCAGCAAGAAATAAAAGTAATTAATCACATAATATTTTACTATTGTTCTGTGAATTTTTAATGCGGAATATGTCGACAAAAACCGAATTTTGTAGTATAATCATATAAATTAACAAAATCATCAAGTAAATGTTGATAAAAAACACCGAGCATAATCTGCTCGGTATAAAGAAATTTATCGAAAAACCTTGTATGCTCGAATATTCAATTATAAACTTTCCGGAGAAAATGCCGTCTCAGTCACAAAGAACACGCTTTACCGCATCGTGCCAGCCGGATAAAAGTCTGGAGCGTTCCGATATCGACATTGAAGGTGAAAAGGTTCTGTCAACTTTATAATAATCTTTTATTTCATCTAAGCCTTTCCAGAAACCGCACCCCGTTCCCGCAAGGAACGCCGCTCCGAGAGCCGTGGTTTCGACGCAAGCCGGACGGATTATTTCAACATCGGATATATTTGACTGGAACTCGGCAAGGAAGTTATTCTGCGCGGCTCCCCCGTCTATCGCAAGACGACTTACATTGATACCTGAATCTTTCCTCATTACTTCAAGTATGTCTTCCGTCTGAAAAGCGATGGCTTCAAGGGCGGCACGAACAATATGCCCGCGTCCGACTCCTCTCGTAAGTCCTAAAATAGCCCCTCTTGCCGACTGATCCCAATACGGAGCTCCAAGTCCGGTGAATGCGGGAACAAAATAGCAGCCGGAAGTGTCTTCGACAGACAAAGCCAGCTCTTCACTCTGCGCGGCGCTTTGAATGATGCCGAGCTCATCACGCAGCCATTGTATTGCGGCTCCGGCGACAAAAACAGACCCCTCCAGCGCATAACCGGGCTCTCCGCCGGTACCGCAGGAAATTGTTGTAAGAAGTCCTCCCGAAGAGAATACCGGTCTGTTTCCGGTATTCATAAGCAGGAATCCGCCCGTACCGTAAGTATTTTTTACCTGTCCGGGCTGATGGCAGCACTGACCGAAAAGCGCAGCCTGCTGATCTCCGGCCGCGCCCATAATTGGTATCGGCTTCCCGAAAACAGATTCTTCGGTTTCGCCGAAATATCCGGATGACGGGAGCACCGCAGGCATCATGGATTTCGGAATGCCGAAGGTGCGCAAAAGATCCTCGTCCCACTTAAATTCCTGTATGTTGAAAAGCATTGTTCTCGAAGCGTTGGTATAATCCGTCGCGTGAACTTTGCATCCGGTCAGCTTCCAGATCACCCAGCTGTCGACAGTACCAAATATGAGATCACCGTTTTTAGCAGATTTGCGTATCTTTTCATCACTTTCAAGGATCCATTTCAGCTTTGTCGATGAAAAATATGCATCGGGAATAAGCCCGGTTTTAAGTTTGATTTTTTCCGAATAACCTCCGGTTTTCAGCTTCTCCGCCTCGGACGCGGTACGCCGACATTGCCAGACTATTGCGTTCATGACCGGCTTACCCGTATATCTGTCCCAGACGATGGTGGTTTCGCGCTGGTTTGCAATTCCTATAGACGCTATATCCGCTGCTCTGATACCGGCTTTAGTCAAAGCATCACGGCAAACATAGAGCAACGTTTCCCATATATCGCCGGGATCCTGTTCAACCCATCCGGCTTTAGGATAAATCTGCTTGAATTCCCGCTGCGATACCGCTTTAATATTCAGCTGATGGTCGAAAATCATGCAGCGTTCAGATGTGGTGCCGCAGTCGATAGACATTATGAATTTCAATTTCATTCTCCTAACATTCGATTCATACTACAATATATCAGAAATATTATCACAAAATGAAAAATAAGTCAATACTACACATAATATTTTTAATATCAGGCGCGATTTTCATCGCACTTTTGTCTTTGGTTCATTCGTCAGCTTATTATGACCCGAACACGCTTTTATCCGATAAATTCAAATACGACGATTTCGAAATTAAGTACCGGGCGTATATTCCCGATGATTATAAAGAGAAGAAATATCCCGTCGTTTTATATCTTCATACAGCCGGAGAAATCGGAAACGACAATATCAGGCAACTCGAAGACGGCCTTCCTCTTTTGCTTTTCAAATATGATTATATTGATCAATATCCGGCTATCTATCTCTTTCCCCAATCGCCGCGCGGCAGCAAATGGGTAGATGTCGAATGGAAAAGCGGAATTTATTCCACCGAAGAAATAAAGGAATCACCATCTCTGAAATCAGCTATCGGGCTTGTCGAATATTACGCCGAAGAATACAACGGCGATAAAAACCGTATTTATGTTACCGGCATTTCTATGGGAGGTTACGGCACCTGGGATCTTTTGGCAAGACATCCCGGAGTTTTTGCCGCTGCCGTACCTATATGCGGCGGAGCTGATCCCGAAATGGCTGCTAATATTTCAACAACTCCTGTAAGAGCTTATCACGGAGATGCAGATGACATAGTTCCGCCGTCGGGGGATATTGCGGTTAACAAAGCACTCAAAGAAATCAATGCGGACGCAGAACTTACGATTATACCCGGTGCAAATCATTACGGTTTTTGGCTGGATGCTTATATTGAATCAATCGATTGGATGTTCGGTCAAACAAAAAACAACGAAGCTAACGCGAAAAACGGAGAAACCGAGACAACCGATTCCAGACCGGCTGAGATTGAGTCAACCGAATCCGCTCAGACAAATGAAACCTCGGATAAAAACTTAGCAAAAAATGCGCTTCTGATTTCAACGGGAGCTATAATTCTGTTCGTCATATGCTTTATTGTTGCATATAAAATCATACTTTATATTTATATATCCAACCGTGAAAGAAACAGGGATGATTGATTTACAAAATCGATTTTTACTTTATAATGCGCATTTTCACTTGACAATTCACCGGAAAAATATTATAATTTATATACAGTAAAAAAATGAAATGAACAGAGGTATAAAATCATGTTAGTAGGGGCCCAATTATATACTCTCCGCGATTATTGCAAAAATACCGCGGATTTTGCCGAAACGCTCAAGAAAGTAGCCGATATAGGCTTCAAAACCGTTCAGGTTTCCGGAACCTGCGCTTATGAGCCTCAATGGCTCAAAGAACAGCTCGACAAAAACGGTCTTCACTGTAACCTAACACACTTCAATTTCGACAGGATCACCGGTGATACCGAAAATGTTGTCGAGGAACATAATGTTTTCGGATGCAAATACATCGGAGTCGGCTCTATGCCCGGATTTCTGCACAACGGCATTGACGACTATATCAATTATGTTTCAAAAGGTCTTCCCGCAGCAAGGAAAATGAGCAAGCTCGGTTCTTTGCTTATGTACCATAACCATGATGTCGAGTACAAGGTGTATGAAGGCATGACATATATGGATCGACTTGCGGCTGCTTTCCCGGCAGAACTGATGGGCTTTACTCTTGACTCATACTGGATAAAATTCGGCGGCGCAGACCCTGTTGAAGAATTCCGAAAATTCAGCGGTCGGATCCCTTGCGTTCATTTTAAAGACATGGCGGTTTTGACCGACGGAACCAGGCGTTATGCTCCGGTTGGTTCGGGTATCCTTAATTTCGAAAAAATCGTTGAAGCCTGTGTCGCGGGCAGAACTGAATTCGCTTATATCGAACAAGATGACTGCTACGGAGAAGATCCCTTCAAATGCCTTGAATCGTCGTATAAATACTGCAGATCGATCGGTCTTGAATAAAATGCCGGTTTTAAATATAAATATGCCGGCTTTTGATTATCCGGAGGTAGCTGAATGAAATGTCCGATTTGCGGCTTTGAAGATACCAAAGTAGTCGATTCACGCCCGACGGGGGATGACAGCATCAGAAGGCGCAGAGAATGTCTAAGCTGCCGTTTCCGGTTTACAACATATGAGTATATCGAAGCAGGTCCGATTTTTGTAATAAAAAAAGACGGTTCGCGCGAAATATTCGACCGCAACAAGATTATGACCGGGCTTGTTAAGGCTTGTTATAAAAGACCGGTCTCGAACGCTCAGCTGGACAATATCATCTCGGAAATTGAATCAAGTGTTGCAAATTCGATGCGGCGCGAAATCAGCTCTTCTGAGATAGGTTCAATGGTTATGGACAGCCTGAGGAAACTGGACGAGGTATCTTATGTAAGATTCGCGTCTGTTTACCGCGAATTCAAGGATGTCGACACTTTTATGAAGGAGCTTAAAGAGCTCAAGAATTCACAGCTCAACCCCGAAAAAAAGAATACATAAAGCAACCGGCGGAGCTGTAAATATGCAGCCCCGCCGGTGTATTGGTTATTTTTCGAATATGAAGCTGAATTTCTCTCTTGCGTCGGCGATATTTTCCGTCGCCGCGTTTTCGTAGTCGATAAGCGTAAATGCCGCATCGGCAAGATGAAAGAACTTGGGGTCTTCATATGCCTTGCATATGAAGCTTTGACGCGGAGAGTTTATATCCTCGCCGCTGATCTGGAAGAAATTATTCTTTTCGCACAGCGACATTATGCGGTCGAGCTGAGCCGGGGAATTGCGGGTAGGCATATAGGTTACGGCGTTAAAACCGAGGTCCTTTATAACTGCCATCAGTTCATCAAGATAATCATCTTCAAACTTCTGCGCTTTCTTATCACCCGTTACGCTGTCGCCCACATCTCCGAGATAAGGATAAGCGGATATACCCCCGAATTCCTCCACCATATCGATGAATTTGCGGACATCGGGGCATTCCTTATTCGCTTTGACATAGAATCTTTCAACAAGATTGCTTTTGAGGATGCCGAGAATATCGTATTCATAGTATTGCGGATATTTATCGCCGGAAAGCAGCATATCCGTCTTTTTTTGGTCAAGCGGCAGATTCAGACCATTGCAGAGAAAATCAACCACTTTGGGAGGAGTCTGATATTGGGCGGTGATTTTTTTCGAGAGGGCGAATGTTATATGCCGTTCCGTAACCGAACCGCCGATTACATAATTTGAAAGCGGCAGCACATCGCGCTCAAAATCGAGAGACAGACCGAACGGTCGGACGATATCGTTGATATTTTTGCACATCGCATCATTTCGCTCGTTTCGGAAAGCTCTGTATGGAGCCAGCCATTCGTTCACTGCGTCGATATTCTGATGCGGTATCCCGTGCATTGTTACATAAGCTATCGAATCCTGATCCGGATTGTTTATTAGCTTTCCGTTGAGAGGGGTCTTTGACATATCAACGCGGCATTCGATGCCGACCGTTACCGGCATTCCGAATTTCCGTCCCGCTTCTATAAACTCCCATGAGCCGGCAGAACTGTCGTGATCCATGCAGCCGGCGGTTTCAAGACCGTTTTTCTTTGCGGTTTCAACCGCAGCGGCAGGAGTATACGGAGAGAATGAGTATGTTGTATGTATATGATTATTGATATATCTTACACGTTTTTCGTCTGACATCTCATTCTCCCTCAGTTAAGCATCAGCTGGCCGCCGGTAACGGGAATTGCCTGACCTATCTCGTATTTTTGTTCTATGATATAGTAAATCGCCCTGACAACATCTATGATCTCGCAGCCGCGTCTCATCGGAACCTTATCTTCGTAGAATTTGCGTACATCTGCAACGGTAGTGGCTCCCGTAACTTTGCCGGCTTTCAGATACTGCACGAAGAGCCCCTTTTCGGGATCGCTCCATAAAGGACCGTCAAGGAAGTTTCCGGGACAGACGGCATTTACCTTGATATTATATTCAATTAGCTCAAGTGCAAAGCTCTGAGTGAGACCGATTCCTCCGAATTTGGAGCCGGCATATGCAAAGTTCTTGTTTGAACCTTCGAGACCCGATTTGGAGTTAATCTCGATTACGTCCGACATATATCCGGAGCAGAAGCGATGCTGTATTTTCATCGGAACGGCGGCGTATTTTGTGCATAAGAAATAACCCTTATAATTGACCGATGTAACGAAGTCAAAGGCCTTTTCAGTCATTTCTTCGAGGCTTCCGGCTCTGGCAACGCCTGCGTTATTAACGAGGACATCAAGCCCTCCGTAATTAAGTACCGCGGTATTGACCATCTCCTTTACCGATTCTTCGTTTGCAACGTTTACCGCAACAGGCAAAGAATTCGGTATTTCGTCGGATGTTGCTTTGGCACCGTCGTAATTCATGTCGGCTATAACAACATAAGCACCTTCAGAAGCGAGATGTTCGGCAATTCCTTTCCCGAATCCCTGGGCTGCTCCGGTTACAATTACGATCTTGTTTTCAAGACGTTTTGTTCCGGAAGATGCTGCTGCCACTTTGCTGCGATAGCTTTCGACTTCCCAATTAATAATGAAATCAATAAGCCAATCGGGCATGGGAGACGAACCGCCGAAAGATTCGGCGTAACAGGCAATCTTTACCGCATCAAGGAAAAGCATCATCGAAGTATTTGCGGCTTTATATGTGTCTCCGAGTGCGAAGCAACCAAGCCCTCTGACATATACAATACGCGGCTTATAGCTGTTTTCTGCGACAAATTTATCAAAGAGCACTTTTATGGCATCCGCATCCGAGTTTTCGGGAACGACCAGTATTCTTGCCTTGTAGTAAACCATATGGTCGGGGGTGAAGCTCTTCGTTTCAGGATCATAAACAAGAACCTCTCTGTTAACGAAAAACTTCGCCGTTGCGGGTTTACCCTCTCCGTACATCATGCGTAGAGCAGGAGCAAGTGAAGCGGCTTTTTCTTTATCAAATTCGCAGTCACTGAAATCAGGTTCGCGGACGATCGATTTTTTCAGCGTTTTCATCGTGGATGCAAAAAGCTTATCGAGTGCCGCGATGTCGTCTGCAGCGAAGAAGACTCCGTGGTTTTGCAGGAATAGAAGGTTCGGGATTTTCTTTGATGCCTTTTTCCGGTTTTCAATAACTTCATTGCAGGATACCGCAAGAGTATATCCGGGTTTGCATACTCCGACGACAAGGGCGGAAGGGAAGAGCTGTTTTACTTTGCTCTCGTAGTCCTTACCGCAGGTAAGACCGTTGACCATCGCAGGATGAACATGGAGAACATACTTCTGCGGGAAAAGATCATGCAGCAGAGTTTCGACGGATGGACGGCGCGTCTCCCCCTTAGCCCTTGAATCCATCATGTCAGCCAGAACTTCGGCTTCCCGCTTCTTTTCATCTTCGGAATATGTCTTCTCAAGCATTTTTGCCAGCTTCGAACGGGTCATTTTGACAAATTCATCCGGCTTGATTGTAGCAAGGGAAGTTCCGGAACCTTTTATATAAAGATATTTATCATCTTTATATGAAGTATTCCCGCCGCCGGCAAGCACATAATCGGGATTCGAGCCGTATCTGTTGGAAAGTTCGGCCAGCATATTAAGAGCTTCTGACATTAAATTGCCTCCTGTTTTTTCAAAGAACGATATCCGGAGCGTTGGCAAGCAGGTACTTTTCCGCTTCCACGCACCAGAGATTGTTGTTGCGGCTTACAATCTCGGCAAGGGCGGCATAGAAAGGATCTTCTTTTCCTCTTTCGGCAAAATCGGTTATTGCCACAAGCGGAAGATCCTTGTTGGTATAAACAAGTTTCTTTCCGCCGGGAATCTTCGGCAGATTAAGTGTGGTTTCGACAACCGTATTGAGTCCGCCGATATGAGTGATCATTGCAGAGGGATTAATTCGCCCTGACTGCATGTATTCAAGCGATTCGATCATGTCTGCGGTATTTCCGCCTGAGGTACCCACGACGTGAGTTGAAGCATAATGTACGTTGTAGAAATTGAACATTGCGCTGAACTTGGGATCGGTAGGACCCGCAAAGAAGTTAAGGCATCCGTCGCGCGCAAGCAGTCTGTCTCCCTGTTCGACAACCGCTTTCACCGGTGCATAAACAAACACATCATTGAATCCGTCACCGTCTTTTGTCAGGCTGCGCAGGTATTTGTCGGCAGCTTCCGGATCGGAGGCATCAACATGGTCGTTTGTATTGACATATACAAGCTTAACGCCGTGTTTCTCAGCTTCTTCGGGAGATAACACTTCCGCTGCCCGGGCAAGACGAGTTTTGTCAATATCGGTAACGACAAGCAGTCCCGGCTTACGGTCACCGTGAATTGCATAGTCAATAAGACCAAGACCCATAGGGCCGGCTCCGGCAAGGATAGCCATGTTTCCGCCTTCGACTATGCCCATATCGTGCTTATAAACACCGGCTTTAGTGTGATAGCTTGCATGAAAGCCGCCAACTATGCAGCTCATCGGCTCCGAAAGGGAACCGTAGAAGTAAGCTTCTCCATTATAAGGCAGAAGGCAGCCCAGTTCCATAACCTCATTCGGTATGATTACATAGGTTGCAGCGCCGCCGATATACTTATATGAATAACCGGGGGAAGCAAGCGAGCCTTTATAATTAATCGCAGGCTGGATCGAGAATTTCTGACCCTCCTTAAACTGATCCCTCCACTTTGCGCCGACTTTTATAAGTTCACCGCAGAATTCATGCCCGATTATCACAGGATTTTCGGCAACATCATCGGGAACGCGCTTGTGGTTAGGACCCTGAATTGCAGCCTTGTGAGAAGACATGCAGATACTGTCTGAAATGACATGGGCGAGAATTTCATCCTCTTTGATCTCGGGCAGCTCAAACTGCTCAAGCCGAAGATCGTTTACGCCGTAAAGTCGCACAGCTTTGGTTAACATAATTTCCACCTCATAACTATTAATGATTGAATTTATTCTTTTTTTGTGGTATTATAATAAGAAATAAAACAAAAGATACCGTATTAATTATACCATCATCCCCCGAGGCTTGTCAATATTGCGGAAAAATATCACAGTAAGCAGTATTTGTGCGTATAATACGCACATATTGCTCAATTAAAGCAATAATCAGTCAATCGATACAGAATATAGGTATTTGGTGATGATATGACGTCAAACGAACGCAGAAATGATATAAAACGACTGTTAAATGAAAACAATTCCGCCACAGTTAAGCAATTGGCGCAGATTTACCATGTCAGCGAATCGACGATACGCCGGGATCTTTCAAAAATATCATCCGGAAGCGGAGCAATACGCCGTACATACGGCGGAGCGCTGATGCTTGATAATCTTTCAAGCGATCTTCCTATCAACATTCGAGAGCGGGAACATACCGAAGCAAAAATCCGTATAGCGCAGACCGCTTCAAAGCTGATATCCGACGGAGCGACAATAATTCTTGATACCAGTTCCACCGTAACCGAACTTGTTCCGTATCTCAGAAGATTTGAAGCTCTGACAGTTATTACGAATGGCATTAAAACAGCCTATCTGCTGAATTCATACAGCAAAATTACGACTTTCTGCACCGGCGGAAGGCTTCGCAAACACAGCATGTCTCTGGTCGGAAGCACCGCTTGTCAGCGCTTTGAAGAGATCAACGCCGACTGGGCATTCATATCTTGCCGCGGCTTTACAACCGAAAAGGGGGTAACCGAATCTTCCGACGAAGAAGCCCAGGTTAAAAAAACCATGTTAGCTGCCGCATCAAAAACGGTATTGTTATGCGACGGCTCAAAAATAGGGCAGATCATGATGAACCGGGTTTGTACCATTGATAAGCTTTATGCCGTCATAACCGATATCCCTATGTCCGACGAAATGACATCCGAGCTTTCATCAAAAGGGGTTCGCATTTACATCGCGAAATGAGCTGTTCTTTGAATATGCCGACTAAATTTTCTGAATATATATATATTTTCCGTTTGAAATGTGATATAATTATAATATTAATGTTTTTATATCAGTGATGTGAATATGAACGAGACTGAGAAAAGAATATACGCGCTGCGCGAAACGATTAACCGTCATCGCCGATTGTATCATGAGCTTGACAGTCCAGAGATTTCAGACTATGAGTATGACCTGCTTTTCCGCGAGCTCACAGACCTTGAAAACAAAAACCCGGAATATATCACTCCCGATTCGCCGACAAGACAGGCAGGATATACACCGGCTGCAAAATTTTCCAAGGTAACGCATGAAGTTTATATGGGAAGTCTTAACGACGTCTTTTCCTTTGAAGAGCTGGAAAGCTTTATTTTAAAAACCGATGAAGACGCAGGGACAACGATCGAGTTTTCGGTTGAGGAAAAAATCGACGGACTTTCCGTCTCAATTATTTACGAAAACGGAGTTTTGATATCTGCCGCCACACGCGGAGATGGTTATGTCGGCGAAGATGTGACCGATAATATCAGAACCATTAAATCACTCCCCAAACGGATAAGTTATGAGGGACTCCTTGAAATTCGCGGCGAAACATATATGCCGCTGTCAAGTTTCGAAGCGCTTAACGCCGAACGTGCCGAAAACGGCGAGCAGCTATTTGCAAACCCGCGAAATGCGGCGGCAGGCTCATTAAGACAGCTTGATGCAAGAATAACCGCCGAACGCAATCTTGATGTAATTGTATTCAATATACAGCGCTGTGAAAAACAGTTCTCCCGTCACAGCGAAGGGCTTGAATTTTTAAACTATTTAGGGTTTGATGTGGTTAATCATACCGTAACATCCAATCCCGAAAAAATCAAAGAGTTTGTCAATAATATCGGAGAAAGCCGCGGACAGCTCGGTTACCTGATTGACGGCGCAGTTGTCAAAGCCGATCTTCTTTCTGACAGAATCCGCCTCGGTGAAACCGCCAACACGCCGAGATGGGCGGTTGCTTATAAATTCCCTCCGGAGGAAAAGGAAACGGTGTTAAGGCATATCGATGTCAATGTCGGTCGAACCGGCGTCCTTACACCTTACGCCATGTTTGATCCGGTGCACCTCGCCGGAACCACTGTTTCGAAAGCCACTCTCCACAACGCCGATAATATTTCCGGCAAAGATATCCGGATCGGCGATACTATTATCGTAAGAAAAGCCGGAGAGATAATTCCGGAAATTCTCGGAGTAAATCTTTCAAAACGACCGGAAAATGCAATTCCATATAAAATTCCGGAAAACTGTCCCTCGTGCGGCAGCCCGGTTACAAGGGAAGAGGGAGAAGCAGCCATAAGGTGCCTGAATCCTGCTTGTCCGGCGCAACTGCACCGCAATTTAGTGCACTTTGTTTCAACAAATGCGATGAATATCGTGGGACTCGGCGAAAAACTGCTGCTGAAATTAATAAATGAAAAACTGGTTGCAAACTGCGCCGACATATATAAACTCAAAGCCTCCGAACTTTCCGAGCTTGACAGAATGGGTGAAAAATCGGCAGCCAACATAATTCAAAGCATTGAAAACTCAAAAACCAGAGGGCTTGACAAGCTGATATACGCACTTGGTATCCGTGAGGTCGGTGAAAAAGCAGCAAAGAGCCTCGCCGTTCAGCTGCGGGATATTGAAAAAATCTTTGAATCCGATGAAGATAATCTAACCGCAACTCAAGACATCGGTGAAGTTACTGCGCATAATGTAATCGAATATTTCAAAAAACCCGAAACCCGTGTCATCATAGACGAACTCAAGTCTTTTGGTGTTCTTACCGTTCTTGAAGATACAGAATCAGAACTCCCGGATATGTTTTCGGGAATGACCTTTGTTCTGACCGGAACTTTATCCTCACTTACACGAAACGAAGCAGAAGCGATAATCGAGAACTGCGGCGGCAAAACATCATCTTCGGTGTCCAAGAAGACAGATTATCTGTTAGCCGGAACAGATCCGGGCAGTAAATATACAAAAGCCCAGTCGCTCGGTATTAAAGTCATCGATGAAGCTGAATTCAAGCGCATGATAGAATCCAAACAAGATTAATACAAAAAAATGATTTTAGATAAGATACAGATTCATGTTAAAGCCGGAGACGGCGGCAGCGGTGCGGTATCATTCCACAGAGAAAAGTATATATCGCACGGCGGTCCCGACGGCGGCGACGGAGGCCGCGGCGGAAACATAATTATAACGATCGACAAAAGCCTCAATTCTCTGATCGATTATAAATACAAAAGAATATTTAAGGCTGAAAACGGTGCCAACGGCGGAACAAAAAAGTTTCACGGGGCGAACGGCGCAGACGTAATACTGAGAGTGCCTCAGGGTACCATAATCCGTGACGCCGAAAGCGAATTGATCATAGCCGATATGACTGACGCCGACGACCTTGTTATCTGCCGCGGAGGCAACGGCGGCTGGGGAAACGTGCATTTCGCCACACCTACAAGACAGGTCCCGCGTTTTGCGAAAAGCGGACTCAGGGGCGAAGAAAAGGAAATTATACTTGAGCTCAAGATGATAGCTGATGTAGGTCTTATCGGACTTCCAAACGCCGGAAAATCATCGCTCTTGAATAAAATCAGCGCTGCGAGACCGAAGATCGCAAGTTATAAATTCACTACTCTGACACCTATCTTAGGCGTAGTAACTCATCCGTCCGACAACTCCGTCACTTCGGTTGTTGCCGATATTCCCGGACTTATCAGCGGTGCTTCGGAAGGCGCGGGGCTTGGGTTTGAGTTTCTCCGGCATATAGAGCGCTGCCGTTTATTCGTTCATGTGGTCGACGCTTCCGGAGAAGACGGTGATCCCGTAGAAAATCTAGAGACAATAAACAACGAGCTCAGAAACTACGACAGCTCGCTTTTAGACAGACCGCAGATCATTGCCGCGAACAAATGCGACATTCTCGCCGAAGACACCGATACGACCGAGATCGAAGCATATGCCGCAAAAAACAACTGTGGTTTCGCAAGAATTTCTGCGGAGACCGGTGAGGGCTGCGAAGAGCTTGTTAAGATAATGTTTGAAAAGCTTGAAAAGCTGCCGGCAATAAAAATATACGAACCCGAAATCGATCCGAATGATGAATCAAGCGGCCGGGAAGACCAATCTATTGAAATCACGAATGTGAACGGCAAATATGTTGTTGAAGGCGAATGGCTGTTGCGGCTGATGAGAGACATTAATTTCGATGACAGAGAATCGCTCATGTATTTCCAGCGAGTCCTGCGCACCAAGGGAGTTATCGAAGCTCTTGAGGAAAAGGGATGCAAAAACGGAGATACGGTATCGATTTATGATTTCGAATTCGATTTCGTCAGCTAATAATATTAATGGAGATTTAATCATGAAAAAAATCATGCTTGGAAACGAAGCGGTAGCAAGAGGGCTTTATGAAGCCGGCTGCCGACTGGTATCAAGCTATCCCGGTACCCCCAGTACCGAAATAACCGAATATGCCGCAAAATATGATGAGATATACGCCGAATGGGCTCCGAACGAAAAGGTAGCGCTCGAAACCGCCATCGGTGCATCGGTTGCGGGCGGTCGATCCGCCTGCTGCATGAAGCATGTCGGGCTTAATGTTGCGGCTGATCCATTGTTTATCGGCTCATATGTCGGTGTCGGCGGAGGAATGCTGATTATAGTGGCTGACGACCCGGGCATGCACAGCTCTCAGAACGAACAGGATTCAAGACATTACGCGGAAGCTTCAAAACTGCCGATGCTTGAACCGTCAAATTCGAAGGAATGCATTGAATTTGTAAAAGCGGGTTTTGAGTTATCCGAGAAGTTCGACACCCCGGTAATTATACGTCTCTGCACCAGGATTTCGCATTCGCAGGGGATTGTTGAGTTATCCGAACGAGCCGAGCACGAGCTTGTTGATTACGTAAAAGATCCCACAAAACGGGTAATGACGCCCGCAAACGCAAAACCGAGACACATTATAGTCGAACAGCGGCTAAATAATCTGTCGGAATTCGCCGATAACTGCGATTTGAATACAATCGAGATGAACGGTAACAAACCAGACATCGGAATTATAACCTCGGGAACCAGCTATAATTATGCACGTGAAGTGTTCGGAGACTCTGCTTCTTATCTAAAGCTCGGCATGGTTTTCCCTCTGCCCGAAAATAAAATCAAGGACTTTGTTTCGAATTGCAGTCGGATTATCGTTATTGAGGAACTTGACGATTATATCGAAAGTTTCTGCAAGAAAATCGGCATTATTGTTGACGGAAAGAATCTGCTGCCGAAAACTGACGAATTTTCTCAGGATCTGCTCCGCGAGAAACTGCTCGGAATAAAGTCGGAGAGCGTTTCTGTTGACGATAAGATCCCCGGCCGACCGCCGGTGCTTTGTCCGGGATGTCCGCACAGGGGAGTATTCTATGTTTTCAAAAAGCTGAAGCTTTATGTTTCGGGAGATATCGGCTGTTACACCCTCGGCGCCGCACCTCCGCTGAGTTCAATAGACACCACGTTTTGTATGGGCGCTTCGGTTTCTTCAATTCACGGGTTCAACAAAATCCGACCGGAATTGACAGGGAAATCGGTTGCAGTCATCGGCGACTCGACATTCATGCACTCCGGCATCACGGGACTTGTAAACCTTGTTTACAATAAAGGGCAATCTACGCTGGTAATACTCGACAACCGCATAACCGCCATGACCGGGCACCAGGAAAACCCGTCAACCGGCAGAACACTGAAAGATGAATCCACTTATGCCGTAATGCCAGAAGATGTCGCTCTCGCCGTAGGGGTAAAAAAAGAGCATATCAGAACAGTTGATCCGCTTGATATCGCCGAATTTGAGAAGGTTCTTAAAGAAGAACTTGCTTCGGGCGAACCTTCTGTCATAGTCTGCCGCCGTCCCTGCGCTTTGCTGAAAGGAGTTGAGCGTCTGCCCGCTTATCATGTAGATGCGGATAAATGCAAGAGCTGCCGCGCCTGCATGACAATAGGCTGCCCATGTATTTCGATGACGGACGGCAAGGCAAAAATCGACGAAACGCTTTGCACCGGCTGCGGGCTCTGCATCAAACTCTGCCGATTTGGAGCTATAAACGGAGGCAATAAGTAATGATGAACGAAACGAAAAACATAATGATTGTGGGCGTCGGCGGTCAAGGCTCGCTGCTCGCTTCAAGAATAATCGGAAATGCCGTCCTGCTGAAAGGTTACGATGTCAAAGTATCCGAAGTTCACGGAATGTCTCAGCGCGGCGGTTCAGTCGTTACCTATGTAAGATACGGCGAAAAAGTCTGGTCGCCGGTTATCTGCCGCGGTGAAGCCGATATAATCATAAGCTTTGAGCTGCTTGAGGCGGCAAGATGGCTGCCATATCTGAAAAAAGGCGGCGTCATTGTCGTCAATACACAAAAAATCAACCCTATGCCCGTAATAACCGGCGCTCTTGAATATCCGGATCAGCTTGTTGAAAAGATAAAAGCAAAGGGGATAAAGATTGTCGCTGCCGACACATTAAAACTTGCAAAAGAAGCCGGAAACGAAAGAACATCCAATGTGGCGCTTATCGGTCTTATGGGAAGATATCTCGGTTTTGACGTCGAAACGCTGAAGGAATCGGTGAAAATATCAGTTCCCGCCAAGTTCCTTGAAGTGAATCTTAAAGCTTTTGAGCTCGGTTATAACTACGAAAAGTAATTTCATTAAAGGAACATATAATTATGGCTTTTTTCAACAAACACGAAGAAACGATGTCAAGCGATGAAATGGCGTCGCTGCAAACAGAAAGACTGATAAAAACCGTAAGGCGCGCATATGAGAAGGTGATGCCATACAGAGCGAAAATGGACGCCGCAGGCATAAAACCCGAAGATATTAAAAGTGTAGATGACCTTATAAAACTGCCGTTTACTACAAAACAAGATCTGAGAGATAATTATCCTTACGGTATGAATGCCGTGCCGATGAGCGATGTTGTGCGCATACACGCATCTTCGGGAACAAGCGGCAAGCAGACCGTTGTAACGTATACACAGCGTGACCTTGATGTCTGGGCGGAATGTGTCGCAAGAGTTCTTGTCTGCGCAGGGGCTACAAAGGATGATATAGTTCAGGTTTGCTACGGTTATTCGATGTTCACCGGCGGGCTCGGAGCTCATTACGGTGCGGAAAAGCTCGGATGCTCGGTAATACCGGCTTCTACCGGAAATACCGCTCGTCAGATTATGATGATGCAGGATTTCGGTACAACTGTTCTTTGCTGCACTCCGTCATATGCCATTTATTTGTATGAATACATGCGGGATAACAATATTTCGCTGGATTCGGTCAACCTGAAATACGGCATTTTCGGAGCCGAACCCTGGTCCGACAATATGCGCACCCAAATTGAAGGTTTCCTGAAACTTGAAGCAACCGATATTTACGGTCTTTCCGAAATATGCGGACCCGGAGTTGCTTTCTCATGTCAGACTCGCAAGGATCTTCATGTAAACGAAGACCATTTTATAGTCGAAGTCATCGATCCTGTTACCGGTTTACGTCAGCCGGACGGTGTGCCCGGTGAGATTTGTTTCACCTGCATCAATAAAGAGGCTATGCCGCTTATCCGCTATAATACCCGTGACATATCGGCTCTTCATCACGGCAAATGTGACTGCGGACGCACACTTGTCAGGATGGACAGAGTAACCGGCCGTTCCGACGATATGCTGATTATAAGAGGAGTCAACGTATTCCCGTCGCAGATCGAAAGCGTACTCCTAAGCACTGGGAATGTCGATCCGAGATATCTTATCATAGTTGACCGGCAGGGAACACTCGATCAGATGGAGATCAAAGTGGAAATAAGCTCCTCGCAGTTTACCGATCAGATCAGAGGTCTTGAGACGCTTGAAAACAATATCAAAAACCAGATTGATTCTGCGCTTAATATTTCTGCGAAGATAACTCTTGTCGAACCGGGAACCATAGAACGTTCGGTAGGTAAAACAAAACACGTAATTGATAACAGAAGACTTGATTAAAGGGGGAAGGGAAATATGCTGACGAAGCAGATTTCGATATTTGTCGAAAACCGTACCGGCAGGCTTGCCGAAATCGCACAGCTTCTCGCCGACAACGACATTAATCTCCGCTCACTTTCTGTCGCCGATACAAGCCGTTTTGGCGTTTTAAGGATAATTGTCAACGATCCTTATTCGGTTGAAAAGCTTTTAAAAGAAAAGGGCTTTGCGGTTTCAATCACTTCGGTAATTTCGGTAAGAATGGACGACCGTCCCGGAGGATTGGCAGAAGTTTTGAAAGTGCTGGCTGACAACAATATAAACGTCGAATACATGTATGCATTTCAGGCTTCAAATAATGAAGCCTATGTAATCATGCGGGTCGACAACGACCTTGCGGCGCAGGACATACTTGTTAAAGCCGGCTATAAAGGCTATTGCAAATTTTAAATAATAAATGCCCGCTACAATCGGGCATTTACAAACGAGAATACAGTTCCCGCAAGGTGAATATATCGCAAAATATACAAACGAAGCAGACACAATAAAAGCTCGCCATTTCCAGATGCTGCCTTTATTCTGGGAGATACTGTTTAAGATCATCTTGGTAAGCGCGGCTCTGTTTATTTTAGATTGGCGAATTGCTTTGATTACCATAGGGCTTTTAACAACGCCGCTATATGTCCCAAAACTGATAGAAAAGCGATTGCAGAAAGCGCAAAAAGAATATCTGAAAGCGGTT
>JAAZGC010000013.1 GCA_012511425.1 Clostridiales bacterium
ACGACCTCGACCTGCACGTTATCACCCCCGACGGCAGCGAAATCTTTTACGGCAACAAGTCCGCCGGAGGCGGCACCCTCGACGTCGACATGAACGTCCGCGAAGAAGAATGCGGTCCCAGCGCCGTTGAGAATATCTACTTCCCCAATCCGATGCCGGGAGAATACGCGGTAAGCGTCGTCAACTACACCGACCGGACGGAGGGCGACACCCCCGCCGTTGTCAGAGTAACCATCGGCAATAAGCAGAAGGTATTCAACATCACGGTGGGAGGCGGCTGCAATGTCACCCGGTTCAAATACGGCATGGACGACGGCGATTCCTTCGAGTGGCTTCAGGATTAAGCCGGCACACCGATCCGCCGACACATCAAATTAACGGAGAATTACAAATAATGCCGATATCCGCATCGCTCATCAAATTCGGAAACAAAGTCTTCCCGCCCGTCCGCCATCCCTTCAACCTGGCGGGCGAGGGGAAGATGAGCTACGCCGAGTGGCAGTTTGAAAAAGGCGGCGACACCGTCGCCTGCTATGCGCCGAAATTCAAGGCGTATACCATGTTCGAGAACAAAACCGTCCTCGACATGGGCTGCGGCGCCGCCGGAAAGAGTATGTATTACCTAAAGCAGGGCGCCGACCGCGTCGTCGGCGTAGACATAGTGCAGAGATACGAGCGGGAGGCCGTCGAGTTCGCGCGCAAGCTCGGCTATGAAGACCGCTTCTCCTTCGTCTGCGCCTCGGCTTTCGACCTGCCCTTTCCGAACGATACCTTTGACACCGTCATAATGAACGACTTCATGGAACACGTCTCCGACCCCGCGGCGGCGCTTGTCGAAGCCTACCGGCTGATCAAACCCGGCGGGAGGATATATATCAACTTCCCGCCCTATTACCATCCCTACGGAGCACATCTGACCGACGCCGTCAATATGCCCTGGTGCCAGGTCTTCTTTTCGGAGAAGGCGCTCATCGCCGCCTACCGCGACCTTGTAAAGGGTCTTCCCGACGAAGAGGAGCGGCTGTCGCTGCGCTTTTCATACGACGAAAAAGGGCGGGAACACATAAGCTACATCAACAAGATGACTTTGAAGAAATTCCGGCGGATACTGAAAGAGACGGGGCTTACCCCCGAGCTGTACAGGGAAATCCCGCTTAGAAAGATATTCACCCCTCTTGCCAAACTGCCCGGAATCAAAGAAATGTTCGTCCGGATGGGCGTCTGCGTGATACGCAAGGACGACTGAGCCAAATGCGGATAATTATTCGTAAATAACGCCAAAACGGAGGTGCGCCGTGTATAAATTCTATCCCGTCCCGGAAAAGCCGTCGGAGCTTTATTCAATAACAATCGGCGGAGAAGCCGTCCCGGCAAATCCCTGCCGCGTCTCGGCAATTCCCTTCAACGTAGTCTGGCCGGGTCACCAGAGGGTGCTCGAGCAGACGGAAGAAGCGGCTTTCCTCGCCTTCGAAGCCGACGGAGAGATTACGCTAAAGGTAAAAACAAACGGCCCGCTCAAACCGCTCTGCGCCGACACCGATATCGCAATCCGCCCGCTTTCGAGGGGGATAAAGGCAGCTGTCGCGGGGGATACCGCAGAATTTACCCTTCCCGGCCCCGGGCAGTACACCTTTGAACCCGGCGGAATGAACCGCGCCCTGCATATCTTCGTCGACCCGCCGAAGGATTACGGCAAAAAGGAAGGCGAAGGCATAATATATTACGGTCCCG
>JAAZGC010000128.1 GCA_012511425.1 Clostridiales bacterium
AGCGATTTTACCAAATATGACAGCATCTGCGCAGCAGCCGACGAGAACGGCGTAATTGAATTAGAATACACCTTCAAAAGGGAGCAGATATATACTCTGCGCCTTACCGACAAAGACGACGGCGGAAAAATCCGCATAATCAACAACTTCCGCATCTTCTGCGCCGCCGCCGACCTTTACAAAAGAACGCCGATGCGCGGCAATCTCCATTGCCATACCTGCAAATCGGTCGACGGACACGAAGATCCCTACCTCGCCGCAGCGACATATCGCCGCGCCGGGTTTGACTTCCTTGCGATAACCGATCACCACAATGTTGACGGTTCGGTATTTGCTATTGAGAAGAGCAAAGACATTCCGAGCGAGATGAGCCTTTATTACGGCGAAGAAGTCCATGTTCCGAACGCATATATTCATGCGGTCAATGTCGGAGCATTGCTGCCGGGCGGCATCGGGCTTGACAGTTATTACCATGCAAACGAAGCTAAGGTCAAAACGGAAGTCGCAGAAATTGCCGCTGAATATAAAGACCGCCTTCCCGAAAATATTGAGCCATATGATTTTGCCTGGCGCAAATGGATCGCCGACACTATCCACAAGTATGGCGGCATTGCGATTCTCGCCCATCCGTTCTGGGAATGGGACGCCAACAACACCCGTGACGACATCTTCCGGTATCTTGCAAAAGAAAAGATATACGACGCGGCGGAGATACTCCACGGACAGGAGGAAGGCTGCCCCGACGCTCATATGGCGGCGGCGTTCTGGAACGATATGCGCGCCGACGGCATCTTCATAAGTCCGCTCGGCGTCGACGACGCGCATATGCGGTATTTCCATTGGAGCTATGAAAGCGCCTTCAACTGGACGTCAACGATGATTTTCGCAAAAGCCCCGTCATTTGACGGCTTTGCCGAGGCGATAAGGAGCGGCTATTCCGTCGCGACCGAGTCATACGAAGACGGTCCGGAACACATTGTAGGCACTTACCGCCTGACAAAATACACCCTTTTCCTATTGGATCAGTATTTCCCGCACCACGACGAGCTTTGCTTCGAAGAAGGCTGCCGGATGCGCGACTGCTATCTGGGCGACGAGAAGTCAAGGAAAGTGCTTGAGCTTATAAACGGCAGAGTCAAAGAATATCAGAGAAAATTCTTCGGGCGGGAATGATTCCGGCTGTTTCCTACATTATTATATAATATAACAGAGGAGCAACACCATGTTCAGTTTTATCCACACCTACACCGCCGATACAGTAGAGGGGCTTTTCAGGCAGGGACTTTTCCGCAAGGGCGACGGCCTTAAAATGATGCACAAGTCTTATCTGCCGAGTGAGTATCAATTCAACGAGATGGGAGCCGTCGGCGGAAATCTGTACAACACTCTGAAATCACTCCGCTGTCCGTTCTATATCGACCGGTTTCAGGGCGGCATCGGTCTGCCGTGGCATTATAACTATTCTCCGGAGCTTGTAGAGGAATACCGCAGGCTTCTGGGCGACAACTTCTGGGGCTGGCAGATGCACGAGTGGGCGTCAAATTACAACAGCGACCGCGTGCGCGTCATCGAAGCGTATGAAAAATACGGCGTCG
>JAAZGC010000129.1 GCA_012511425.1 Clostridiales bacterium
AGTTTCAGCGTCTCTCTGTTTTCAAGCAAAGAGAAGTTCGAAAGCTGAACCAGCTCGGAATCGCCCTCCCGCCGTGTGTCAATCTCGGTCAGCGTATCTTTGACAAGACAACCGTATTTTTCGTCCACCTCGCAGATATGAAGCGGGTAGCGCGGGTAGTTGCCGTATGTTTTTTGAGGGTCGGTAACGTTGCCGATCCAGTAAAGGCGTCCGTTTTTGGTCGATCTGAAAAACGTCGAGAGGGTTGCCGACGAGTAAACGACCTCGCGGGTGTCAAACACCCACGGCATAATGGGGGAAAACGTCCTGCCGCCGTCGTCGGAACAGCAGTACCATTTGAATCCCGGCGCGCAGGGGTCGATTCTCGTCTTCCACGCCGGACTCTGAACATTCGAACCGCGTATGGCAACGATAATTCGCCCCGAAGTAAGCTCGGCCACACAAGGCTCGCATACCCCCCTTGAGCTTTGCAGATCGTTCAGTATTACCGGCTTTGAGTATGACAGCTCATAAGCGCTGCCGTTCCAGTGCGCGCGGACAAGAATCATGCCGCACATAATCTGCGGACAGGAAGGAAAGACTTCGTTTATGTCAATTCCGAGTATCCGGCTGCACGCTCCGATCGAAGCGCCTATGGGAATCAGAAGGTCGCCGTTTGACGCGAAGCGTATATCGCCGAAGTAGGCGTTGCTTTTGTAAAGATAATCCCTGTTGCGGGGAGTTTCGGGATCGTATTCGTCGCATTCTTCAAAGCGGAGAAGCTGATATTCCGCCTCTTCACCCGGCTTTTGGGATATGAGATAACAATGGTCGCGCGCGTCGTCTCCGCCCTCGCTCCATTCTTTGCGGTACGCTTCGACATGACCGCCTATAAAATAACGCTGCATACCGCAGGTAACGAACCGCCCGCTTTTGGGATCGTACAAATCGGGATTCCGGTTGCACCAGAGTATTTCATCCGCGTCGGTTCCGTCGACATACTGGAATACCTCGCCGTATACGTCGGTCCAATCGCCCCAGGTGCGTCCGTTGTCCGGGCTTTCGCGCTTCCAGTTTCCGTTGGAAAAGTCGGATTCGCTCGCAAAGCTCTTGTATTCGGTCATCCTGAGTCCCGTCGGTTCGCTGTAACTGCGTTTAATTAATTCTTCGCCGTCCTCATGAACGCAGATGAGGCTGCGCTGAACGCCGAGCTTTTTGTCTCCCATGGTCATACCCCTGCTGTTGATTCGGAATGATTTAAATATTGAAGTATTCGTCGATCTTCTTTCTTGCTTCAAGATCGGCCGCATAAACGGCTTCAAGGCTGCCCGCCGGATAGTTTTGGAAAGCGGAGGTTACGGCTTCGACCGAGTCGATTATGCTTCGGAAGGATATTCTGCCGTCCAGAAACAGCGCCACCGCCCGCTCGTTTGCGCCGTTTAATACAGCAGGGATAACCCCGCCGCGCTCCATCGAATCGGATGCAAGCGGCAAAAGCCGAAACACGGAAGTATCCGGCGGGGAAAAGCTAAGATTCATGGTTTTCGCAAAGTCGAGCCGCTCGATAAGCCCGTCTCCGTCAGCCCTGTGCGGATAGCTGAGCGCGTACATAATGCAGAGGCGCATATCCGGGCAGGAAAGCTGAGCTTTCACCGAGCCGTCGGAAAATTCGACCATCGAATGGATTATGCTCTGGCGGTGAACAGCCACCTCTATCTTGTCTGCCGGCATAGAGAACAGATAAGCCGCTTCGATGACTTCAAAGCCTTTGTTCATCAGCGTCGCCGAGTCAATCGAGATCTTCGCGCCCATGCTCCAGGTCGGGTGCCGCAAAGCGTCTTCCGCTGTGATATTTTCAAGCTGCTCCTTTTTGTATCCGAAAAACGGCCCGCCGGAGCAGGTCAGGATAAGCCTTGACGGGAGATTTCCGGCTTCAAGGCACTGCCATACGGCGCTGTGTTCCGAATCGACCGGGCGTATCTCGGAGCCGGTTTCGGCGGCGGTCTTCATGACCAGGTTTCCGGCGGTGATAAGCGATTCTTTGTTTGCAAGTGCCAAAACTCGCCCGTTTTTAACCGCTGCCATCGTCGGGGCAAGCCCGGCAATGCCGGATGCGGAATTGAAAACGAAGTCGGCCAAAGCGGCGATTTCGTTCACGCCTTCGGCGCCGGATAAAACCCTGATTCCGGTATCGGCAAGTCGGATTTTGAGGTCGCGGGCAGCCGATTCATCAAAAAGCGCGGCGGTGTCCGGCCTGTATAGCCGGCACTGCCGCTCAAGCCCCGCCGCATCCGAATTGGCGGCTAAACCGGCGGGACGGATCCCTAAGTGAGAAAGCACCTCAAGGGTCTGACAGCCGACAGAGCCGGTAGAACCTATCACCGCCGTGCTGCCGGGATTTATATTTAAATTCATTTATAAGTTTTCGTCGATTTATCTGATTATCTGAAAAAGGTAAAAGATATCGGCGTCGAGAAGAGGAAAGCATATATCGTGCCGACGTGGGAGCAGATGAGGAAAATAAACGGCGCAACGGCGAATATAGAATCAAAGCGATCCATGATTCCGCCGTGTCCGGGGAGCATCTTTCCGAAATCCTTGACGCCGTAATGGCGCTTAACCAGCGAAGCGATGAGGTCGCCCAGCTGAGAGACGACGGCAACGGCGACGGAAAGGACGATAATAAACGGATAATTCGGCCGGAGGTTGAAAATGGCGCCGACAACCAGTCCGTATGCCACAAAAGTGACAACGCAGAACAGCACGCCGCCGATAGCGCCTTCGACCGTCTTTTTGGGGCTGATATGTTCACACAGCTTTCGGCGTCCGAGCAGCCGTCCGACAAAATACCCTCCGGAATCGGTCATCCATGCCGACATGAAGATAAGCCAGAACAGAAATTCACCGTGCCTGATGTCGCGCACCAGCACGATCGAAGACATCCCGAAGGTCACATAGATTTCCATCGCAAAAAGCAGGGCGACATCTTCGATCTTCAGTTTTGTCGGCGAAAACACGACGCAGGAAAGCAGGTAAAACAGGTACATAAATCCAACTACAAAGGTAAATCCGATATAATTCGTCTGTATATCGGATACCCGGGTGCACATCGGCAAAGCGACGGCAATAATATAAGTCGGAATTGCAACAGCCGGATTTTTCTGAATCCCCATGCAGCGCATGAGCTCGAATGAGGCGACAAACGAGCAGGCCGCCGCGAATATCGGCAGGAATATCGTATCCGAAAGAAAATAAAAATAAGGAATGAGCAGAGAAACGGCGACAACGGCAGTAAGAACCCGTGTTCTGGTCGAACCGGGCTTTTTTGTTTTTGTCTGTTCGGAGGTGTCCGGAGGTGCGGTTTTTACCGGATTATCGTTCATCTCGCTTATCCTTATCTTATGTGAATTGCCGGGGTTACCCCCAAAGAGAATGCCGAATATCGCCGTGCGGCAGCGGGGTCAGGCAGAGCCGAACCGGCGCTGTCTGCGGGAGTATTCCTCTATTGCGGCGTCGACGTCTTTTTCCCCGAAGTCGGGCCAGAGGGTGTCGGTGAAGTAAAATTCCGAATATGCCGCCTGCCAGAGCATGAAGTTTGAAAGCCGCAGCTCGCACCCGGTGCGGATGATCATATCCGGCGGCGGGCAGTTCCCGGTGTCGAGGGAGGAGGTGATGTCGTCTTCGGTAACCGACGTGTGTCCGTCCGCGATAAGCCGGTTGACGGCGCGGACAATCTCGTCCCGCCCGCCGTAGTTAACGGCGATATTCAGAAGATATTTGTAGGAGGAGGTTTTTGCTTCGACTTCGTCCATCATCTGAATAAGCTCCGGTGAAAAGGCGGAGCGGTCGCCCGGGAATCTGACCCGGGTGTTGCGTTTGGGCGCCGTTACGAGCGCGTCTTTGATATATTCCTTTAAAAGCAGAAATATCGCCGCAAGTTCGTGACGGCTGCGGTTTTTCAGATTTTCGGTGGAAAGGGCGTAGGTCGTAACATGTTCAACGCCCCGGTCCTGGCAGTAGGTGGAAACGGCTTTAAAGACCTTTGCTCCGACGCTGTGCCCGTATTCGCGCGGCATACCGCGCTTCTGAGCCCATCGGCCGTTTCCGTCCATAATAAATGCCAGGTGCCGGGGGATTTTTATATCGTTTTCAGACATTAAAATACAGTTTAGAAGCTGATCTGAAATCAGATCTCCATTATCTCTTCGTTCTTGGCTGCGGTGACTTCGTCGATCTTCTTAATGAACTTGTCGGTGAGCTCCTGAACTTCCTTTTCGGAGATTTTCTGTTCGTCTTCGCTGATCTCGGAATTCTTTTTCATTTCCTTGATCTTGTCGTTTGCCTCGCGGCGGATGTTGCGGATCATGACTTTGGCGTCCTCACCGCGCTTGCTTACCTGCTTTGTCAGATCTCGGCGGCGCTCTTCGGTCGGCTGAGGGAAGTCGAGGCGGATGTTTTTTCCGTCGTTTGTCGGGTTTATGCCGAGATCGGATGCCTGGATAGCATTCGTGATCTCCTTGAGCATTTTGGTTTCCCAGGGGGTAATCGTGATGGTGCGGGCGTCGGTCACGACGACGTTTGCGGTGTTCTGGATCGGCGAAGGGGTGCCGTAGTAATCGACTTTAATGTCGTCGAGAACGGCGGGATTCGCGCGTCCGGCGCGGATAGTCTGAAGGTCACGGTCATAAGCGGCGACCGCTTTTTCCATCTTGTCTTCAAATTCCTTAATGTCGAGCTTCATTTTCCTTACCTCTTTTTAATTGTTATTTAAATTATATATCTTGCCGGAAAATCCCCGTCCGGCGGGTTTTTTATTTCAGCTTTCGGGAGCAATGACCAGCGTTCCGATCTTTTCGCCTAAGACTGCGCGCTCTATGTTCTTTGGGTTATCGAGCCCGAAAATCAGAAGGGGTATGTTGTTTTCTTTGGAAAAGCTTGCGGCGGTCGAGTCGATCACCTTAAGCTCGTGCTGGATTATATACTTGTAATCGACGGTGTCGAGCTTGACGGCTGTCGGGTCCTTGCGCGGATCGGCGGTGTATACGCCGTCGACGTTTTTAGCGAGCATGACGATGTCGGCGCCTATCTCGGCGGCACGCATGACTGCGGCGGTGTCGGTCGAGAAGAACGGGTTTCCGATGCCGCATCCGAAGATGACCAGCCGTCCGTTGTTGAGGTGATGCACCGCTTTATTGCGGATATACGGTTCGGCGAACTGCTTCATCTCGATTGCGGTCATGACCCGGCATTCGACTCCCAGCTGATCGAAGCTGTCGGCAAGCGCGAGGGCGTTTATCGTGGTCGCGAGCATCCCCATGTGATCGGCGCGGGTGCGGTCCATCTTCGCGCCCTGACGTCCGCGCCAGATGTTGCCTCCGCCGACGACGATACCGATCTGCACTCCCATATCGGCGACGTTTTTGATCTCACGGCAGATCTGAAAGACGATGTCGTGATTCAGCACGTCTTTCCCGCCGGATGCGAGCGCCTCTCCCGAAAGCTTGATCAGGATCCGGCGATACCTCGCCTTCGAGCTTGCATTGTCAATAGAGGCCATAAAAGAGCACCATACCTTTCCGGACAGATTAACTATATGAATTATACAATAAAAAACTTGTTTTGTAAAGACAGAAACGGCAAATTTTACAGTTATTTTCAAAAGACAAAGGTTTTGCCGCAAATGCCGGAGCGTTTAAAGGCATAATTTAAAAACCTCTCCCGCAAAAGCGCGTCCCGCCGATTTGCGCATACGGGCACAAACCGGGGCGGGACAATGGCGGGAGAGATTTTCAAAAAAGATTAATTTTTGCCTACGAGCTTTTCGATTTCGGCGGCGAGGTCGTCGCTGCGCTTTTCAAGCCCTTCACCCTTGTCGAAACGGACAAAGCTTTCTATCTTAATAGCTCCGCCCAGAGCCTTCGCAGTTGCGTCGGTATACTTCGCAATAGTGAGCGAGTCGTCTTTGATATAAATCTGGTCGACGAGGCAGTAAGTTTCATAGAACTTGCCCAGACGGCCGGTGGCCATCTTTTCGATGATGTTGGCCGGCTTCTTGGCGTTTGCCGGGTCGTTCTGAATGGTTCTCATGATGACGTCTTTTTCGTCGTCGATCGCTTTCTGCGGAACATGATCGCGGTCGAGGTAGAGGCAGTTCATTGCGGCGACCTGAAGCGCAACGTTCTTCGAATATTCGTCGAATCCTTCCGACTTGAGAGCGGCATCGTCGCCCGAGAAGCTAACCACAACGCCGGTAACGCCGTTTCCGTGGATATAGGTGGAAACGAGACCGTCGACCAGAACAAAGCGGCGGATCTTGATGTTTTCCTTGGTGTTTGCGATCTGTTCGGTAAGAGCATCGGAGACGGTCTTGCCGTTATCGAGCTTGCTTGCCAGCAGAGCGTCAAGGTCGGCGGGACGGTTCTTTATCGCCGCTGCGAGCACCTCTTTTACGAATGCCTTGAAAGCGTCGGTGTTGGCGACGAAGTCGGTCTCGGTGTTGATTTCGATCATCGCGGTAACATCGCCCTCGGTAAGAATGTCGACTCTGCCTTCGGCGGCGATGCGGTCGGCCTTCTTCGCGGCAACGGCTACTCCGTTTTCACGGAGATACTTGACGGCTTCGTCAAAATCGCCGTTGGTTTCGGTGAGCGCCTTCTTGCACTCCATCATGCCCGCGCCGGTTTTTCTGCGCAGTTCGGCTACGTCTTTTGCGGAAATTGCCATTTTATATTATCCTTTCAACAGTATTAATCGGCGGAGCTTATCTTCTTGCCTTTGCGGCGGCTTCTGCATCCTGTTCTTCTTCGGCGGCGGTTATATCGGCCTCGTCGGCTTCGAGCTGCTCGCCCTGGCGTCCTTCGAGAACGGCGTCTGCGATAACCGAGCTGATGAGCCGGATCGCGCGGATGGCGTCGTCGTTGCCGGGGATAACGAAGTCGATTTCGTCCGGGTCGCAGTTGGTGTCAACTATGGCGATTACCGGAATTCCGAGTTTGCGGGCTTCGAGAACCGCGTTGCGCTCCTTGTGGGGGTCGACCACGAATACCGCGGACGGGAGTCCCGGCATATCCTTGATGCCGCCGTAGTCGCGCTCAAGGTCGCCCATCTCTTTTACGAGGGCGGCGACTTCCTTCTTCGGAAGCAGGTCGAAAGTGCCGTCTTCCTGCATTCTGATAAGGCTGTTGAAACGGGAAATGCTCTTGCGGATGGTGTTGTAGTTGGTCAGCATTCCGCCCGGCCAGCGCTCGTCTACATAGTACTGGTTGCATCTCTGGGCTTCTTCTTTGATGGCGTCCGCGGCCTGCTTCTTCGTTCCGACGAAGAGAATTGTGCCGTTGGCAGAGGAAAGATCACGGACGAACATATACGCCTCGTTGAACTTGCGGACGGTCTTCTGCAGGTCGATGATGTAGATACCATTGCGCTCGGTGAAGATGTATTCCGCCATCTTGGGGTTCCATCTCCGGGTGTGGTGTCCGAAATGGACGCCGGCTTCGAGCAGTTGTTTAATAGAAACAATAGACATTTATTATGTCCTCCTTCGGTTGTATCCACCACGGTCAAGCCGGTGCGCTGGTACTGTATTACGCGCCGGACCGAATATTTGCCGTGTGTGAAATTACACTAAATTATACCACAAATCCGGGAAAATTTCAAGCGCCGATGATGAAAATCACATCTCATTCATATAATTGTTACAACGGCGGTCAGAAGCCGTTTTCTTTGAGAACCTCCGCCGACATCGATTCGGAGATGTTGAAATCGTAGATATATGATGTGCCCGGGCCGTTTTTCAATCTGTGAGAGCGCCAAACGAGGTTTTTCCGGCAGTCGTCCCGCAGGCTTTCGCTTATCTGTTCGGATGAATAAAGCCGCAAAAGCTCCCGTTCGACATTCGGGCTGTCGGAAAGCGAATCCAGCTCATAAAGTTCGGTCTGTTTGCCGTTTATGCAGCGATCAACCTGGCTTTTTGCGATTATCCCGTCGATATCCGGCAGGACGGCGGCAAAGCTTACGACAAGCGATATCGCGACTGCCGCGGCGAACAGATCGATACGGCTCATATACTGCCGGAGCAGAACCGCGACAAATAAAGCGGCGATAAATACCGTTGCGTATGCGGCGTAAACCCGGAGGCGGGTAAGTCCGTATGACTCGGTGTAAAGATAGAGCTTCGATGCAGCCGTTGCAAGCAGCATAAGCGCCGATACGCCGAGCAAGGTCACAAGCACCCGCCGGGTTATCGCCGAGGCTTTTGCGGAAGCGACGGTTTTCAATAATATGAGACATAGAATTCCGTTAAGCGCCGAAACCCGTGTCAGCTCGAAGAATCCTTTGACTGCATAGCTCGACATGCTGTACCCCTCCGGCAGCCGCCCGCCGAAAGCCGAGAGATAATACGGAATCTGGGTTGCAAAGAAAATAATGTAGACCAGCAATACCGGCGCGCAGAGGAAGACGCCGAATACCGCTGGCAGCGTTTTTCCCGGCTTTTCCGATACCGAAATTCCCTCGCGGGAGGAAAAGAGCAGGCCGAAAATGTACATCGCGACGGGTATTCCGAACATCAGCGATATCAGGATTACAGCCGCCCGCTCGCTTATTC
>JAAZGC010000130.1 GCA_012511425.1 Clostridiales bacterium
AGGGAGCTGCATTTTTTGCCGGTATGATTTAACTTACTGATTTAATCAGCCCGGAAATTCCCTCGGATTTGAAGATGTTTTTGAAATAGGAGATTTCTTCTTCTATAATTTTATCAAGCGCAGCCATTCCGAGAAGTTCTACCGGCGCTTTGTCGTCGGTCAGGATGCGGGTCCCGGGGGTGTATGGTTCGAGGCGGAGATAGACCCGGCGCATATGGGCGGCGAGCCGGGGGTCGGTGCAGGATGCGGTGTTTTCTTCGAAGATTTCGAGGAGCTTTTCGGGGGGCGTCATCGACGCGAAGACTTCGCGGTTGGTCGAGCCGGAGACGTCCTCTGAAAAGACGGAGTTGAAAACCGAGGCGGCGGTGTCGCAGAGGTGGCCGTTTATGCCGTCTTCGCCGCTTCGCATGTTCATGTTCATTACCATTACCCCGCCGGGGGAAAGCGAGTCGCGCACTTTTGTGAAAAATTCGGCGCTCGACATTGAAAAGGGGATGGTGATGTCCTGATAGGAGTCGACCATTATGCCGTCCTATTTCTTGGTGTTTGCGTTGATAGAGGCGCGGACGTCGCCGGACTAGACTTTGATATTCGGGTCATTTGTGTCGAGGTCAAAATATTCTTCCGCAAGATCGGTGATTTTTTCGTCTATCTCGACGCCGTCGACATGGCTGCCGGGGAAATACCGCCTCAGCTGGTTCATGTATGTGCCGGTGCCGTTGCCGAGGATGAGAACCTTTGGACTGTCACCCGCTTCGGTCATCATCGGCGCGGCGAGGGCGTCGTCGTAATAAAGTCCGGTCAGACCGTCCTGCTTCATCCGGATAGACTGAACGCCGACGAGGACGTTGGTAGAGAGGATGACGCTTCTTTCGTCCTCTTTTACCTGAAGATAATTATAAACCGATTCGCCTTCATAGGCAAGCCCTTTTTCCCAGAACGCGAAAGAGCCGCTGTGTCCGAATACGCAGAATATCGCAAAAAGCAGGCAGGAAATGATAAGCCCGACAAGCCCCCGGCGCTTTCCGCCGACGGCTTCGCCGATGAAGTAGACTGCCGCGACGGCAAGCAGCACTCCGCCGAAGATGAGGAAGGTGACAGCCGTTCCCGTCGCCGGAATCGTGACGAATGTCGGCAGGAAGGTGCCGATGATTGAGCCTATCGTATTCGCCGCGCCCAATCTGCCGACGACCGAGCCGGAATCTTCGGTGCTTGTGATGATGTAGCGGCAGAGGGAGGGGGTCGTCGTGCCGAGCAGAAAGAGCGGGAAGACGAACAGCACAACGCAGGACGCCAGCGCCGCCCAGATAAGATAATTGCCGCTGACCGAGAAGATGACAAGCCCGGAGATGCCTATTACAATATATTTCCCTATAGCGGGTATCCCGGCAATCCAGACCGCGGCAACGAGAAACCGCCGGAAAAGCCGGTCGGGGTTTGGGTCGCGGTCGGCGGTGCGTCCCCCCCAGACGTTTCCCAGCGCCATAGCAATCATAATCGTGCCGATGACAATCGTCCAGACTATCTGCGAGGAGGAAAAATACGGCGCGAGCAGCCGGTTTGCTCCAATCTCGACCGCCATCAGCGACATCCCGGCGAAAAATTCGGCGGCCATGAGGAAGAATCGGCTGTTGAGGGCAGACGCGGGTTTTGTTGTAGGTGTCATTGTGTTTTTTTACCGTTTATATAAAACGAAACTAATTTTAACGGGCTAACCTTGGTACTGCGATATATTGCCGCAGGCAATATTCGCGGAATTAACGGCGGAGCCGTTAATTCCATCTTTCATTGTAGAACAAATACTGCTGTCCGACGCCGCGGAACTGACCGAGGGCGTCGATGTCAAGCCCGTCGGGGTAACGCAGGGCGAGGACTTTTTTCATCCAGACGTCGACGGGGAAAGCGTCCAGATGGTGCAGTCCGAACAGCGAGACGCATCCGGCGACTTTTGGTCCGACGCCGCGGAGCTGCTGCAGTCGTTCCCGCGCTTCCTCTCCGTCCGCGGCGGCGAGGGCGGCAAGATCGAGTGAGCCGCCGGCGACAGCCTCCGCCGCTCCGACGATGTATTTCGCGCGGAAACCGGTTTTGAGGGCGCGGATTCCTTCTTCTCCGGCGGCGGCGATGGCTTCCGGCGTCGGAAAGGCGTATCTTGTCTGCGCCGC
>JAAZGC010000131.1 GCA_012511425.1 Clostridiales bacterium
AAGGCCGCCTCGTGCGTGCATGAAGAACCCGCCCAAGCCCGCCTCTTTCATCGAGCGCACCTGACGGCGCAGCTCATTCGGTTCGAGCTTGTCGTTCCATGACCAGAAAGGGATCCCCCGGTACTTCATCGAGGGGTCGCGCAAAGAATCAAGATAATCTTTCATTTGGATTCACCTCAAATTCTGACGGTTTATCGTTATATGTTATGCATATTCTAAAACGGTTTTGATTCGGTGATGTTATCCGCGCCGGATGTTGTCGTATCTTATTTTTACCTGCTCGTATATGCCGGTGAAAATCCAGACGACTGCGAAAATATTCACTATCTGCAGCGCGGCGTTGACAAGCCAGTACCAGTCCCAGGCATACAGGCCGAAATAATTCAGAACCGAGGAAAGCTGCGCGATAAGCCCGGATACGACAAAGAAGATAAGGTTCCGATACAGCCCCGTCTGCATTTTCTTTTTTTGCGCAGTCAGGCGGGAGAAGCGATCGTCGTCAAGCTCGCCGCATTTTTCGTATATAAGCTGTCTCAGTGCCTTCGATACGCGCAGCAGCAAAATTCCGGAAATGCCCGCCTCGAGAGCTGCCGCGGCGACAAGCGCGATAAGCAGGTAGAGGGTATTGAAGGAGCGGAAGACGTTTACGGTGTAATATTTCGAAAGCACAAGGGCAAGCACCCAGACGAGGATATTCGCGGGAATCAGGATAACTCCGAGTTTCAAAGCCTTATTTGCTCCGGCAAGCTCCTTTGCGGCGACGCAGATTCCTGCGATTATGAACGCAGTTCCGATAAAATCCGGGATGTAGTTTATGCCGTCAAGGAAAATGTCCGTCCAGAGTCCGAAACCGATACCGAGCGCGACAAGCGCGAAGTTTATCCTTCGCCGTTCAAGCAGCAGGCTGTCGGAGGATGTCTTTTCGCTGTATGATGCATAGAGACTGCGCAGGAAAGCCGAATCCGACATTACGCCGCGAAGCCACGGAATGATAAGGCAGAGCCAGACAATACCGGCGATGCCGGCGAAAACAAGATTGATAATAAGCAGCGCGGTCGGGTAATTTGCAAGGTCGAAGGTGCCGAAAGCGGTGATCTCCCCTTCGTATTCCGAGGTCGAGAGATACTTAAGTTCCGGCAGCAGGTTGAAGGCTCCGCGCATGACGGCGAAGACTGCCGATGCGGTTTTGACACGGTTCAGATTTTTTGAAACCACATCGCCGCCCTGCCGGATCGAAAGATACGACATTCCCTTGAAAAATCCGCCGAAGAACAGCAATATCAGCCCCGTCTCAAATACCGCCGAAAGGAAGGTAAAAACAAGGGAAAGCCCCTTATCTTCAATCGAGGGCATTATAACCATGACGGCGATTCTGGCAAGTCCGATATAAAAGAGCCTCGTTGCCTGCTTTTTAGCGAATGCCAGATCCTCGGAAAGATCGGAGAGGCGGCCGAGGCCGTAAAGTATCAGCAGCCAGCCGATGAAATCGGGCAGGAAATCGTTTACTCCTATTATGGGATTGAAAAGAAAGCAGAAACCGGCGGCGACGTAATTAAGCCCCATAAATTCACGGCGTTTGGATTTCTTCCCCGGACTATCGGAAGCCGGATTATTGCGGTTGTCCGCCGATTTTTTATCGTCGGATTTACGGTTCATTTGCGGCTCCCCCTTTCTTTTTTATCATCAACACTTTTATCGCCGTTATTATCGATGTCGTTTTCCGGACGGTCTTTAAAGGTTCGTTCAAGCAGCCGGTCGACCGGATTTCGGTTATCTTCCGGCATATCTTCGTCCCCCGGAGCGCAGATGCGCATATAGCAGGAGTAGATAAGCACAGCCAACGCCAGCGCCCAGAATATGCCGTAAAGAATATACATCGAATTGAACGCGGCGCCGGCATCAGGCGGCATCAGCGCCGACATCATCGAGATAACGCTCATTGCGGCGAAAATCGCCGTATAAACAAGGGAGCGCAAAGCCCGGCGCTCGA
>JAAZGC010000132.1 GCA_012511425.1 Clostridiales bacterium
AAATAAAAGGAAAAATCCCTTTTCTGATCGGAGTTTTGTTTTTTGTCTGCCATATCAAAGCCTGTTGTAAAAATCGGCGTGACAGGCGGGAATCGCTTGTCACGCACAGCGTTTGTTTTGTGTGTTTATTTCGCCGGATAGCGGCGTTTTATTTCATCAATGAGGGCGTCGACCGCTTTTTCCTGCGGAACCGTCATAAGTGTTTTTCCCTGCGAGAAGATCGCGGTGCGTCCGCTGCCGCCGGCAAGCCCGATGTCGGCGCGGGAAGCTTCGCCGGGGCCGTTTACTATGCAGCCCATTATGGCGACGGTGATATCAAGCGAGGAAAATCCGGGAATCTCCGGGGTAGCGCGGCGGCAGAACTCGTCATAAATGCCGATGAGGTCTATCTTTGTCCGCCCGCAGGTCGGGCAGGCGATTATGTCGGGACCGCTGCGCAGCGATAATGCGCGGAGAAGCTCGATTCCGGCCTTAACCTCTTTTTCTGGCGCCGCGGTAAGCGAGATGCGGATGGTATCTCCGATTCCCTCCGAAAGCAGCGTTCCGATACCGGCGGCGCTTTTTATGATGCCGGAATATTCTCCTCCGGCTTCGGTAACGCCGATATGCAGCGGATATGGGCAGGCTTCTACCAATATCCGGTTTGCCTTTATCGTCGTCGGCACATCCGACGCCTTGACGGCGATAATTATATCTTCAAAGTCGCAGTTTTCGAGCAGCCGGGCGTGATATAAGGCGCTTTCCGCCAGCGCTTCGGCGCAGACGCCGCCGTGTTTCTCGACGATGGATTTTTCCGCCGAACCGCCGTTTACCCCGATGCGTATCGGAATACCCCGCCGCCGGCAGGCGTCGGCAACCTTGCGGACATTCTCTTCGCCGCCGATGTTGCCGGGATTGATGCGTATCTTGTCGGCACCCCGCTCGGCGCAGGCGAGGGCGAGGCGATAATCGAAATGAATGTCGGCGACAAGCGGCACATCCGGAAGTTCTTTCTTTATTCTGCCGAAAGCATCGGCGGCTTCGGCATCGGGAACGGCAAGCCTTATTATGTCCGCTCCCGCGGAATAAAGCGATTTTATCTGATTAATGGTTGCATCGGTGTCGCGGGTGTCGGTGTTCGTCATCGTCTGGACGGATATCGGCGATTCCTCGCCTATCCTGACCGAACCCACCGTGACCGAACGGCAGCTCCGCCTTTTGTATTCGATATTTGCCATCTTAATTTATCAGCTTCAGAATATCTTTGAATGTGACGACGACCATCAGCAGAAGCAGCAGCGCAAGCCCTGCCATATTGATGTAACCCTGAATCTTCCGCGGCACCGGCTTGCGGCGGATCAGCTCGATTATCAGGAAGAATATCTGTCCTCCGTCAAGCGCCGGGAAGGGCAGGAGATTGAAGATGCCGAGGTTCAGCGTTATCACGGCGCAGAGATATAAAAGGTCGTAAGCCCCCTCATCCGCCGCTTCGGAAATTGCCGTAGTGCCCCCGACCGGGCCCGACATATCGTCAATTCCGTATTTCCCGCGCATTAAATCGATGATGGAAGTCCAGATCATCTTCATCGAAGACATCGAATTGAACCAGGACTGCTTCACTACATTGACGAAGTTTTTCTCCTCCGGCCAGACAAAGAAGTCGACGTTGCCGAAAGTAAGCCCGGATTCGGTAAAAGTCGGAAATTCGACATCTTCGATCACTATTATCTCGCCGTCCCGCTCGACGGTTATATCAAGCGGCTTTGTGCCGCCGTACATGATCTCGTAAACCAGCTCCGTCGCGGTATGAACGCGGGCGCGCCCGACGGAAAAAATGCGGTCGGCGGTGCGAAGGCCGGAGAGATAGGTCTTTGCATCCTCGCTTGTAAAGCCGTAGATTCTGGTCGAACCGAGGGATTCTGCGGTCGCCGAGACGGCGCACATCAGAATCACGCCGAGCAGCAGGTTCATCGCCGCGCCCGCCGCCATTATCATTCCCCGCTGCCAGACGGGCTTTCGGTCGAGGGAGTCGGGGTCGTCCGAGTCTTCTTCTTCGCCTGCCATCGAAACAAAGCCGCCGACGGGAAAGAGCCGCAGCGACCACCGCGTTCCGGTCTTTTCCGAAACCTTTGATATCAGCTTCGGACCCATGCCGATGGAAAATTCAATGACGGTGACGCCGAAGCGCCGCGCCCAGAAAAAATGCCCCAGCTCGTGTATCAGTATAAATGCGCCGAATATAAGCAGCGCCAAAAGGATATAAATAATATGCCTCCCGAATTGTCCTTTTCGGTTTTTGTGTGTTTATTCGAAATATATGAAAAATTCTTCCCTGATTTTTAAACCGACATTATCATACAGGAAAATCGATCTCATAAAGCCAGGTTTCGGAATAAAGGTCATGACCCTCCCCGGGGATTGAATGCATGCCGATGCGGGCGAGCCGTATTTCGAGTTTCAGCGTCTCTCTGTTTTCAAGCAAAGAGAAGTTCGAAAGCTGAACCAGCTCGGAATCGCCCTCCCGCCGTGTGTCAATCTCGGTCAGCGTATCTTTGACAAGACAACCGTATTTTTCGTCCA
>JAAZGC010000133.1 GCA_012511425.1 Clostridiales bacterium
AAATCCGGATAAGCGAATCTTGTCCCGGTTGTCGTTAATACACCCGAAATATTACCGTCTCATCGGAACAACTTTCAAAAACTGCAAATAAAAAAATATTTGTGACATATGGTCACATTACAAAAATGCGGTTATATGTTAGAATATTATAAAGATAAAAATGGCATAATTATTATTTGTTTCCTGGAATAATTCTTTTAAGGTGATAACGTAAAACCCTCTCGTTTTTGTCGGTAAACATATTGATTTTAGAACATTTTATTTCCCCTGTCAATATCGGCGAATTAACAAAAAGTTAACCAAAATATCAAATAGAGTTAACATAAACCGATGAAAAAAGTGTTATTATAAGTCAGTGTAACATGAATCTATTTCTTGGTTATCAGACGATATTTCCCGATTCAGCTTGCTGCAGAAAACAATAATTGGAATTCGGGTCATTTCGCTCTGAAGTCCGCGCCCGAAGCAAACCCGGGCATCGGATTGCCTCTGGAGAAAATATTGAAAGCAACAAAAGAAACGATAAAAAAAAACTATCCGACAGCCGAGCAGCTCAGCGCGGAGCTTAACCGGGTAAAATACCGGAACAAATACCGCAGCACGATGCGAAGCACGGTTTACACCCTGATAACCGTAGCGGCGGTATCGGTGTTGGTGGCGGTGCTGCTGCTTCCGGTGCTGCAGATCTACGGCACCTCGATGACCCCGACACTCAGTGACGGGAACATTGTTCTGTCCTTGAAGGGCAGCGATTTCAAATCCGGCGACGTAATCGCCTTTTACTACAACAACAAAATCCTCGTCAAGCGCGTTATAGCGACGGCGGGAGAATGGGTTGACATAACGGAAGACGGCACCGTTTACGTCAACAACATCGCAATCGAAGAACCGTATATTTCCGAAAAATCGCTCGGTGAATGTGATCTGGAATTTCCGTATCAGGTTCCCGAGTCCCGCCTCTTTGTTTTGGGAGATCACCGGAACGTCTCAATCGACTCCCGAAGCACGGTCGTAGGCTGTGTCGCCGAAGAGCAGATCGTCGGCAAGATAATCTTAAAGTTATGGCCGTTAAGCGAAATCGGAAAAATCAGATGAATCAAACCACATTTCGGCAAGCGCAGAACCAATTCGAGTACAAATCCGGGAGAAACAACCATGGACATCAAAAAACAGGATAAAAAGCAGAAAAGACGAGTGTTTCGGCATTTGAGCCGGCGGCTGTTTCTTATTGCCGCCGCTGCTGTTGTGTTCATAACCACCTACGCCCTTATACTGCCCGCCATAACCGTCGAAGAGAGCGTCTTCGCCGGTATGGCCGGTGTTGATATGCCCGACCGGGCGGAAGCTGAAACCGCGGCTGACCCGCAGTCGGAAGTTCATGTGGGAGTGCCGAATGAGCCGGCTCCGGACGAAACAATCACCGGACTTGCCGACGAACCCTCGGAACCGCTGACTAATCCGACCGGAGATTCATTTGTCGGAGAAGCTGCGCCCGAAGCTCCTTCAATCGAAGAACAGCCGCCGCAGCCGCCCGTTAATCAGGTCTTTACCGAAGCGCTCGGCAATATCTTTGTAAATGTCGAAGCAGAGGAAGGCAC
>JAAZGC010000134.1 GCA_012511425.1 Clostridiales bacterium
ACGGATATGTCGAGCGGCTGATGAAAAGATCCGCCGCAAATTATCCGAAACTCAGGGAGGCGATGCGTTATTCCCTTCTTTCCGGCGGGAAAAGAGTGCGTCCTTTTCTGACAATCGAATTCTGCCGCGCGCTCGGCGGCAGTGCGGCGGATGCGATGCCATTTGCCTGCGCCGTCGAGATGATCCACACCTATTCGCTGATCCACGACGACCTTCCCTGCATGGACAACGACGATTTGCGGCGAGGGAAACCGACAAGCCATGTGGTATTCGGTTATTCCGGCGCTCTGCTTGCAGGCGATGCGCTTCAGGCAATGGCTTTTGAAACGGCTGCCGGCTGCGGTCTCGGCGCGGAACAAACCGTCGAGGCGGTGCGTCTTATTGCCGAATCGGCCGGTGGGAGCGGTATGTGCGGCGGTCAACAGCTCGACCTTGAATCGGAAAACCGGAAGCTCACTTTTGATGAATTGGAGCTGACGCAGTCCCTGAAAACCGGGATGCTTATCAAATGCGCCTGCCGCCTCGGGGTCATAGCTGCCGGTAAAATGAACACTCATTTTGAAGCGGCTGCCGACGCTTATGCCGACGGAATCGGCCGCGCATTCCAGATAATCGACGACTTGCTCGATACCGCACGCGACACGGCCGCATCCGGGAAATCCGACGGCGGAAACGAGGGAGATGCCAAAACCACTTTCATGACATACATGACGGAAAACGAAGCCCGCGCTTACGCAGCCGCGCTTACCGACCGCGCGGTCAAAGCGGCGGCCTCGATGGAAAACGGACAGATACTCGCGGATTTTGCCGAATACCTGCTGAACAGAAAAAACTGATACGAAGTTAAGGAATATGTTTAGTAATCTTTCAACCACAGATTCATTTTTCACAATTTACAAAAATTACCCTCTTGTATGCGCAGCAGTGAGCTGGATTGTCGCACAGCTGCTGAAAGTAATAATCGATCTGATAATTCACAGAAAACTCACTCCGAGAATGCTGATTGCATCGGGAGGGATGCCGAGTTCGCACAGCTCTACGGTAGTTTCCCTGTCTCTTGCAATCGGGATGACACAGGGGTTTCTGTCGGCCACTTTCGCTATATCCGCGATTTTCGCCTTCATTGTCATGTATGACGCCGCCGGTGTCCGCCGCGAGACCGGAGATATCGCCAAGGTGCTTAACAACCTCGTACTCAACAACCCCGAGGTGGAAAACTCCGAGGAATACAAGGAATTAAAGGAACTTGTCGGTCATACTCCGATAGAAGTCGTCGGCGGAGCGGCGCTCGGGATCGCAATACCGCTGCTGATCCGGCCGTTTTAAGTTATGGCTTTAATACGCGCCGATGTTTTTCTCTGCCGATTCGGCTGGTTTGAAAGCCGGGAAAAGGCGCAGGCGGCGATAAATGCAGGAGAAGTAACGATTGACGGCTCCCTGATAACCAAGGCATCGAAGCAGATTGACGCCTGCGCCGAACACGACGTAAAGATCGGCGCAGGCGTCTGCATATATGCGAGCCGCGGGGGTCTCAAGCTTGAAGCGGCTGTTAAAAGCTTCGGACTTGAAGAAGAAATAAAAGGCGCTTCCTATGTCGACGTCGGCGCTTCAACCGGCGGATTTACCGACTGTCTTCTTTCCTTCGGCGCCGCCGAAGTATGGGCGGTCGACTGCGGCAGCGGTCAGCTGATTCAGAGGCTGCGGGCTGACAGCCGGGTGCATGTCCTCGAAAACTTCAACGCAAGGGAACTGACGCCGAATGATGTCGGGGGAATGCATCCGATCATCACGATGGATGTAAGCTTTATATCCCAGACGCTGATTTATCCGAACATACAAAAGCTGCTCTGCCGGCACGGAGCTCTTATATCGCTCATCAAGCCTCAGTTTGAATGCGGACGCGCGCCGCTCTTGACAAACACGGAGTTGTAAAAGACGAGAAATTCCGCTCATACGCAATAGAGCGCTGCCGGGAAAGCGCGCGGCTGTTCGGGCTGAATATGATGGGAACGATCACTTCTCCCGTCAAAGGCGGGGACGGAAATATAGAGTTTCCGGCACTTTTCAGAAAGCAATAGAAAATGATTATCATAAATATAATTCAGGTGACCTGCCCATGAAACGGATATGGGTCATGTCCAATCCCTCGCGCGACATAGGACTTAAGCATGCGAACACAGTTCTCTCTGTTCTTGCGGCTTTTGACTGTAAAAGCCGCATCGTTCAGAAACCGGCTGATATCGCCGGCGCGGGAGAGCCGGCCGACCTGCTTATCGTAATAGGCGGCGACGGAACCGTTATGCGGGCGGCGAGACGGGCTGCTCCCCTCGGAATTCCGATTTTGGGAATAAACTGCGGACATCTCGGATATTTAGCCGAACTCGAGCCGGATGAGATTCCTCTTATCAGCCGATATTTCGAAGGCGATTACCGCATTGAAAACCGGATGATGATCCGGGTCTCCGCCGGCGGTGGAAAAAGCTTCCTTGCCCTGAACGATGCGGTAATATCGCACGGCGCGATTTCGAGGATGGCGGAGATGGAGCTTTTGTGCGACGGCGATTATGTAAACAAATATTTCGCCGACGGGCTTATTATTGCGACTCCCACCGGCTCGACCGCTTATTCGCTTTCGGCCGGAGGGCCGGTCGTCGATCCCCGGATTGACTGCTTTGTCGTCACACCGATCTGTCCGCATTCCTTCGGAGCAAGACCGATGCTTTTCAATGCGGATACCGAACTTTGCGTTGTCAACGCTTCGTTGAAAAACTCATCCGATCCTTCGGAGACGGGGGTTTTATATCTTACGGTCGACGGATTCGACAGCCTTCCGCTTGAACGCGGAGAAACGGTAACGCTTAAAAAATCCGATATAACCACCTCGTTTATCCGTATGAACCGCCATAATTTTTATCAGGTGCTCAGCCGCAAAATGTCTTGACAGGCGGCTTTGAATACAACCCCATCGCAAAAACGAATAAAGATCAGGAGAGAAAAATTGAAAACCGACAGACAGAAGAAAATCCTGGAAATTGTTACCGATTACGACATTGAAACACAGGAAGAACTGCAGAAACAGCTTCTGCAGTCCGGTTTCGATGTCACTCAGGCAACGGTATCCCGCGACATCCGCGAAATGGGGCTGACAAAAGTTTCAAACAGCCGCGGAGCGTATCGTTACGCCGCTCCGAACAGCGTGAGCGCCTCTACGGACAAATACCGCAAGATTATAACCGAAGCGGTGATCCGTGCGGAATCGGCAAACAACCTCATTATTGTAAAGACATACCCCGGCATGGCTCAGGCCGCTGGTGCCGCCGTTGACAGCCTTGAAATGAACGGGATTATCGGCTCGATCGCCGGTGATGACACCATTCTGATCGTCTCCCGCAGCGACGAAATCGCCGCCGAGATCACAAGACATATCGATGCCATTGTTGCCGAAGGACAGCCGCGCCGATAATTCTTTAAAGATTCGGCGTCTTATGTCTTAATCATGAGGTAATTTGCTGTGCTTGTCTCCCTGCATATCGAGAATATTGCGGTAGCCCGGTCGATAGATATTAATTTCGGACGGGGCTTTAATGTGCTTACCGGAGAAACCGGCGCCGGAAAATCGATCATAATCGGCTCAATAGGCCTTCTGATGGGAAACCGCCCGGATAAAGACCTTATCCGTTCAGGTGAGAGCAAGGCGATGGTCAGCGGTGTTTTCGGCAATCTCACCGAGCGTGAAACGGAAGCTCTGAGCCAGAACGGCATTGCCGCGGGGGATGACGGTCTTGTCTGCCTGCAGCGGGATATCAATGCCGACGGGAGGTCTCAGGCACGGATAAACGGCCGGATGGTTACCGCCGCGATGCTTCGGACCTGTGCGTCTTTTCTTATCAACATTCACGGTCAGCACGACAATCAGGCTTTGCTTGATGAGGGAACTCATATATCCTATCTCGACGGATGGGCTGCTCCCGAAAGTCTCAAAATGCTATCCGGCTACGGCGAGATTTACAAAAGAGCGGCGGAATTGAAGCGCGAAATATCCTCCATTGTTACCGACACGAGAGACAAGCTACGCCGCGCGGAAATGCTCCGTTTTCAGATCGCGGATATAGAAGACGCAAAGCTGCGCCCGGGCGAAGAGGAAACTCTTATCGCAGACGAAAAAAGAATCCTCTCGTTTGAAAAGCTTCAGAGAAATGCGAGGACGATTCGGGAGAACCTTTATATTTCCGAAACATCTAAAACCGCTTCGGAGCTTATCCGTGAAGCTGCCGATGCCCTCGACGCCCTTTCCGACGAGCTGCCGGACGCAGCGAAGGAAGCGGAGAGGCTGCGCGGGTATATGTATGAGCTGGAGGATATCGCTGAAAGAGTGAGCCAGGCCTGTGATTTCGGAGACGAAGACCCGACTTCGGCACTCGACAGGATTGAAAGCCGTCTTGCGGTTATCGAAAAACTGAAACGCAAATACGGACCCGATTTTTCCGATGTTTTAGCCTTCCGAGACAACGCACGGAAGGAGCTTGAAGCAATCGACGGCTCGGATATGCGGCTGAAGGAGCTGCGATCGGAGCAGGCGGATGTAATGAGCCGTCTCAAAGCTTCCGCCGCAGACTTATCCGAACTTCGCTCGGCGGCTGCCGTAACTCTCAGCCGGAGGGTCGTCGGGGAGCTTTCCTATCTTGATATGTCGAAGGTCAGATTCACGGCGCAGGTGACGCGGTCGGTTTCAGGCGAGGGCGTTATGCAATACGGCAAGGACGGCCGCGACATTGTAACTTTTATGGTTTCGACAAACCCGGGCGAACCGCTCAAGCCGATGGCTAAAATAGCCTCCGGAGGCGAGCTGTCTCGCATCATGCTTGCACTGAAAAGCGTTTTCGCCGGCAGGGACGGGATCGGAGCTATCGTCTACGACGAGATTGACACCGGCGTTTCCGGAAGTACCGCGCAGAAGATAGGCATAAAGCTGGCGCTCACCGCCGCCGATACGCAGGTAATATGCGTGACGCACAGCGCGCAGATCGCGGCGCTGGCGGAAAAGCATCTGCTTATCAGAAAGTATGAAAAGGACGGGCGCACCGAGACTTTGGTCGACGAGCTTGACGGAAACGGCCGCATTGACGAAATATCAAGGATAATGGGCGGGATCGAGATTACCGACGCTGTAAAGAGATCGGCCCGGGAACTGATTGAAAGCCGAGATTCGCTCCTTCTGTCGGGCAGAAGCAACGATGATATACAAAACGATGAGTGATTATATAAAAGCTGATTTTTTCACCGCAGCCGACTCGCTAAAATCCGAAGGAAGAGCCGAATATGAGCTTTCCGCTCCGCTTTCGCGCTGCTGTACCTTCCGTATCGGAGGGCTGGCGGAACTGGCCGTATGGCCGGGCGATATTGAAGCGCTTTCCGCGCTTGTCGCGGCTGCAGAGAGCAGCGGGACGCGGTATTATATCTGCGGCAGCGCTTCCAATATCCTCTTTTCCGACGACGGTTTCCGCGGGGCGGTTATCTTTACGACAAGATTAAAGAAGATATCGGTAAACGGAAGCACGATCCGTGCCGAATGCGGAGTGCCTCTTTCATTGCTTGCGATGGCAGCTCAGCGGGCGTCGCTTTCCGGGCTTGAATTTGCTTACGGCATACCCGGCTCGCTCGGCGGCGCGGTTTATATGAATGCCGGCGCTTACGGCGGGGAGATAAGTCAGGTTTTAAAATCGAGCGAGTATTTTTCCCCGAAAAGCGGCAGAATATACTCTCTTTCGGCGGATGAGCATGATTTCGGCTACCGGCACAGCCGTTATATGGACAGAGACGACATTATCCTCTCCGCAGAGCTTGAACTCACCCCCGGCGACGGCAATGAGATTCAGCGAAAAATGGACGAAAACATGGAGGCAAGGCGGTCGAAGCAGCCGCTCGATTACCCGTCTGCCGGCTCGATGTTCAAGCGGGCGCCGGGGCATTTTACTTCAGCGCTGATCGACGGCGCCGGACTTAAGGGGTATAAGCTCGGCGGCGCCGAGGTATCATCAAAGCACGCCGGATTTGTCATAAACACCGGAGACGCAACGGCTGCCGATGTTATCTCTCTGACAGAATACATTTCCTCCGTTGTCTTCGAAAAATACGGAGTCAGGATCGAGCGGGAAGTCCGGATAGTCGGTCCGTGAACTTGATTATGGATAAGACTGAAAAAATCGGCACAGGCGACAGCTTTAACCTTTCCGTCGTGAAATATCTTGTGCCGCAGTGCAAGAAAAACTGCCGGTCCGCCTGCTGTCGGACCGCGCTTTTATATGGAATGCTGCTCTTTTCGAGAGGGCGCACGGATGAGCTGTCTTCTTCCCTGCTCGACTGGCTGATGACAGCCGCGGAGAAGCGGGGGGAGGTTTTTGTAATCGAAGATTTTAACCGGATTGACCGCAGATATTTTTCCTGCTCCGAATGCGGCCGATATTTTCTCTGCGGCGTCTTCTTGTCGTCCGGCTCGGTCGGCGACCCTAAGCGGGATTACAGGCTGGAGATAACGATTCCCCGCGACGAAGACGGCGGAACTGCTTTGGCAGACGATCTTGAAGCTTATCTTCGCGAAATTGACCTGCTGCCGCTCAGACATAAGCCTTCTAAAGGCGCCGGGGCGAAAAACACGGTGCTGTACTTAAGACAGGCGGAAAAAGTTGAAGATTTTCTGAATTACATCGGAGCGTCAACGCCGGCTTTTGAAGCGCTGAACATCCGCATACACAAGCAGTACCGCAACGAAGCGAACCGCATTACCAACTGCGAAACATCTAATATCGACCGGGCGGTCAATGCCGCTCAGAAACAGATACGGGATATAGAACTGCTGATGGAATCGGGAAAACTTGCGGATATGGACGATGGTCTGCGGCAGACCGCGCAGCTTCGGATTGAAAACCCATTCGTTTCACTTCAGGAACTCGCTTCAATGCACCGGCCGCCCATCACCAAGTCCGGAGTCGTCCACCGGCTGAGAAAACTTTCTTCCGCAGCGAAAGAACTTTGATTTATTGAATTTTCGGTACATTTTTTATTGAGATGGATTTTGTTCACCTTCATCTTCACAGCGAATACAGCCTGCTCGACGGCGCCTGCCGTATAAAAGACATACCGGCGGCGGTAAAAGCCGCAGGGCAGAACGCCGCCGCAATAACCGATCACGGGGTTATGTACGGTGCGGTGTCCTTTTACAAAGCCTGTATCGCCGAGAACATAAAGCCGATAATCGGCTGCGAAATATACATCCGTCCTTTCGAGTCGAAAGCTCCGAGGGATGTTTACGGCGGCAATCTTGACCGTCTTGTTTTGCTTGTGAAAAACGAAGACGGCTATCGCAACCTCATAGAGCTTGTCTCCCGCGGATTTACCGAGGGAGAATTCAATCTGCCTTCGGTGGAATTCAGCGACCTTTCCCGCTGCTCATCGGGGCTGATCGCGCTTTCCGGATCTCAAAAGGGCGGTGTCGGGCGGAGGATTGCGGCGAATGATACCGCATCTGCGCGCGAATATGCGCAGAAGCTCGCTTCGATATACAAAGACAACTTCTATCTTGAAGTGATGAACCACGGGCTTGAAGCGGAAAAGGCGATAATGCCGGAAATAGCCGCTGTGGCGCGGGAAAGCGGGCTGCCGCTCGTGTTGACGAACAATGTTCATTATCTTAACCAAAGCGATTCGGAGGCGCACCGCGTCCTAAAGTGCATTCAGACGAACAGCCGGATAACCGACCCGCTGCCGGAGGATTTCGAAACTGCCGAATTCTACTTAAAGAATGCGGATGAGATGCGGAAAACGCTTCCCGGACTGCCGGAGCTTGACGAAGCGATGGCGAATACCGTCAGGATCGCCGATAGCTGCAATTTCGACTTTGAGTTCAAAAAACGTTATCTTCCGACTTTCACTCCTCCCGACGACTCAAAACCCGACGCATATATCAAGAAATGCACCTATGACGGACTGAAGCGCCGGTTAGACGAAGGCAGCGTCATATACGACGAGGAATTCTCCGCCGAAGACTATAAGATGAGGATCGAATTCGAGCTGCTCGTTATAGCAAATATGCGCTATTCCGAGTATTTCCTCATAGTCGCGGATTTTGTAAACTACGCAAAAGACAACAAAATCCCAACCGGACCCGGAAGAGGTTCCGGCGCCGGCTCGCTTGTGGCGTATCTGCTGAGAATCACCGATATAGACCCTCTGAGATACGGGCTTTTGTTTGAGACTTTTTTGAACGCCGAGCGCGTTTCGATGCCCGACTTTGATATCGACTTCTGCTCGGTCCGCCGTCCGGAAGTGATAAAATATGTCAGCGACCGATACGGCAAAGACCATGTCTGTCAGATAGTCACTTTCGGAACTCTCGCGGCGAGAGCCGTTGTGCGGGATGTCGGGCGGGCAATGGGGATGTCATCGTCGGAATTGTCGGATGTAGCGCGGACAATTCCGCGTATGCTGAATATCACCCTCGACGATGCGCTGAAACTTCCGGAGCTTAAAAAGCTTTACGAGAGCTTTGATGAGATAAGGCAGCTCATCGACATATCAAAACGGCTCGAAGGGATGCCGAGGAATACCTCGACACATGCCGCCGGGGTCGTAATAACCGACAAGCCGGTTACATATTACGTTCCTCTGTCGAAAAACGACGATACCGTTGTCACCCAGTATGATATGGACACTCTCGCCGAGCTGGGGCTTCTGAAATTTGACTTTCTGGGGCTGAGATATCTGACGGTCATCGACAACGCCGAACGGCAGATACGCAAAATAAATTCCGAATTCTCGGCAGAACGGATTCCGCTTGATGACGCCGCGACTTTCGAGCTGATTTCTTCGGGGCATACCGACGGGCTGTTTCAGCTTGAATCGGCCGGCATGAAGCAGCTCCTTATCAACATGAAGCCGGAAAATCTGCGGGATATAATGGTCGCGATTGCGCTCTACCGCCCCGGACCGATGGAATCGATAGGGAGGTTCCTTGAAAACCGCCGCGATCCTTCCAAGATAGTTTACAAAAATGACGAACTGAAAAATATTCTCGAGGAAACCTGCGGATGCATTGTCTATCAGGAGCAGGTAATGATGATATTCCGCTTCATCGCGGGATATTCATACGGAAAAGCCGATATTGTGCGGCGGGCGATAGCCAAAAAGCAGCAGGGCGTTATTGAAAAGGAGCGCTCAACATTTATCCGAGGCGCGGCAGAACGCGGTTTGAGCGAAGCAGACGCTGCAGAGCTGTTTGAATCGATGATCGATTTTTCAAACTACGGATTCAAAAAGAGCCATGCCGCCGCATACGGAATGATCTCCTACCGCACCGCTTATCTCAAGGCTCACTTCCCGGCGATATACATATCGGCGCTGATGAATTCGTCCCAGGGCACAGAAAGCCTCTCGCCTTATCTTTCCGAAGCCGGACTGCTGAAGATAAATATCCGCAAGCCGGATATCAATACAAGCGATGTGGGATTCACCGTTTCGGGCGGCGAGATTATATACGGGCTTTCCTTTATCAAAAATGTCGGAAAGACGATGGCCGAGGCAGCGGTGAAGCACCGCTCGGATGGAGGTCCGTATCGTTCGCTCACCGATTATGTCACCCGCGGGTTGCAAAGCGAGATATCTCAGCGGGGACTCGAATCGCTGATTTCTTCGGGATGTTTTGATAATTTCGGGACAAACCGCCGCAGGATGCTGATGGCAAGCCCTACCCTGCTTGCGAATGCTTCGGAGCGGCTGCGAAGCGGCGTCAGCGGTCAGATCGACCTGTTCGGGACCGCCGAACGAGCTGCGGCGCTCGACGATTCGGATTTCCCCGAGATGACGGAAATGCCGAAGTCACTTATGCTGGCACAGGAAAAAGAGCTTACCGGAATGTATTTTTCCGGAAGTCCGATGGATGAGTTTTCCGAGATGTGCGGCGCATTGAAGCCGGATGTAATTGAAGAGATAAACTCCGCGTTTTCCGGCGAGAGCGATGACGGCGGAGATATCCCCGGAGAGATCGCTGTCTGTGGCGGGGCGGATTTGAAAATATACCGCGACGGCTCTGCCGTCAGGGTAGCCGGTTTTGTGACTTCCCGCTCGGATAAAGTAACCCGCCGGGACGAAAACGCAATGATGTCGTTTGTCAGGATCGAAGACGCAAGCGGGGCTGTCGAAGGTATAGTTTTCCCGAAAGCGATGGAGCGGCTTTCTCCGCTGCTTGAAACCGGAGCCGCAGTTGCGGTCGAGGGCAGGCTATCCTCACGCGACGGCGACGAAGGGGTGAAGCTGCTGATCAATAACGTCTTCCCTTTGATGAAAAATTCCGAATTCCGCGCAAAGGGAGCGGATGTGCCGCTTCCCCGCCCGTCTCAGCCGGCATATCGGGCAAAAACCGAACCTGCGCCGCAAAACGGTAATTATTATGCCGCTGCGGAACAAAAACCCGCAGTTGAAAGTCATATTAAAAACGAAAACAATACGATAAATCGCCCCGAAAAGATCTACCTTAAGGTCAAATCGGCGTCGGCTCCCGAAATGAAGCGGGCGCTTGCGATCGTTTCGATATTCGAAGGTCCGGTGCAGGTGATCTTCTATGACGAATCAAGAAAGAAATACGCATCTTCCGGGCTAGGGATAACCGCTTCGCCGTTCGTGATAAGCGAGCTGAAAGAGCTGTTGGGAGCGGAAGCAGTTGTTCTTAAATAAAGAAATACGCACGGAATTTACTTACCGTTTACAAAACCCGACTATTAAAAACGACTACCCGGTGGTAAAATTAAACAGTGCCCTTCAAATAATATACCTAATATACCGTTGGCACGGAATGACTTGTAAAGAAATATGAAAAACAGCGAATTCACAGCGACATACCCGATTTTGTCGAAAGGAGTGATGCTATAAGTGGCAGATAACCGTCATCGCGATTCCCGGCAGCTCAGAGTCACCAGCACCGGGATACCGCCCTCTCAGGGACGGCGCAATAATAATTCCGGCACCGACTGGGGCGACGAAGCCGCCGGAGCGCTTAAGCTTGCGGGCCGCGCCGTCGGAAAGGTGTTTTCTTACATACTGAACATACTGCTCACCCTGCTGCTTATCGGCGTCATGACCGGCGCCGTTGTCGGCGGAGCTTTTGCGATATATGTAAAAAATTATATCGACCCCGACCTTGAAGCCTTCGAATATATGGCAAACGACCAGTCGAAGACTACGCGGATTTATTACATGGACTACTCCGACCGCTCAAACCGGATAGGAAAAGCGGTCGAGCTTGAAGACGAAAGGATTTACGGCTCGGAAAACCGAACCTGGATTTCCTACAAGGATATGCCGAAAAACCTCGTAAACGCCTTTGTTTCGATAGAGGATCACCGTTTCTGGGACCACCACGGAGTCGACTGGATAAGAACCGTAAAGGCGACTTTCAACTACTTCTTCGGCTCGGGTCATGACTTCGGCGCTTCTACCATAACCCAGCAGCTCATCAAGAATGTTACCCAGGAAGACGAGGTTACGATACAGCGAAAGGTGACCGAGATACTCCGTGCGCTTGAGCTTGAAAAGGTAAAAGACAAGACCGAGATACTCGAGCTTTACCTGAATACTATCTATCTTTCGCAGCACGCATACGGAGTTGAGGCTGCGGCATATACCTATTTCGGCAAATCGGCGAAGGATCTGACTCTTATAGAGTGTGCGGCGATTGCGGCGATACCAAAGTATCCGACCAAATTCGACCCGGTTCAGAATCCCGAGCACAACCTTGACCGCCGCAATACGGTTTTATACTGCATGGAATTATACGACTGTATAACCCAGGTCGAGCTTGACGCTACCTACGACAAGCAGCTTGTGCTGAACTTCCAGAACGCATCGCAGGCTCATAGCAAAGCCACGAGCGGAACCAGGGTCTTTTCCTGGTATGAAGAAGCGGTTTTATCCGACACAATCGCCCTGCTTATGAAGGCAAGAGGGGTAAACTCCCGTTCCGCTTCCACCATGATCTACAACGCCGGACTTTCGATTTACACGGTAATGGACCCCGATGTTCAAAATACCCTTGAGAAATACTATGTAAACGACGACAACTTCCAGAAAGCGGCGTCGGTAATTCAGCCGCAAAGCTCGATGGTGGTAATCGATCCTTATACCGGCGACGTTCTGGGTATCGCGGGCGCACGCGGAGTTAAAAAGGCGAACCGCATCCAAAGCTTCGCCACCGACACCAAGCGTCCGCCCGGCTCGTCGATAAAGCCGCTTACAGTATATTCCCCTGCGCTTGAAACGGGGCTTATAACATATGCGTCGGTGTTCGACGATGTTCCCATAAATTTCGGACTTGAGAAAATGGGGGCTGACGGAAAGATCGAATACTCCCGCCCCGACGGCTGGCCGTCAAACTATCCTGCCGGATACGGCGGTCTTACCACCGTGCTTAACGGCATCACCACTTCGCAGAACACGATATCACTGCAGGTACTTTCCCGGCTGGGAGTCGAAACCGCTTTCGATTTCGGCAGCAACCGCTATCATCTCGATCTCGTCGAAAGCAAGGAGATCTCCGGCGGGCGGTATGTCACCGACAAGGACCTTGCTCCGCTCGGTCTCGGTCAGCTCTCATACGGTGTTACCGTAAAGAGCATGGCAGCCGGTTATGCGACTTTTGCGAACGGCGGAATTTACAACGAACCGCGCACAGTAATCAAAATAGTCGATTCGGAAGGCAATACAATAGTCGACAACGATCCTGCCGGAACCGTTGTATTAAGCGAGCAGAACGCCTCGATCATGACCAAGCTGCTTCAGAATGTCGTTGAAAACGGAACCGCAAAGCGGCTGACGCTGAAGTCCTCCGTCAACTGCGCCGGAAAAACCGGAACGACTCAGGAAGACAACGACCGCTGGTTCTGCGGCTACACTCCTTATTATGTCGGCAGCGTATGGTTCGGTTATGAAATGCCGAAGTCGCTGAACGACTACAAAACAAATCCCGCTCTCAAAATCTGGGATGATATAATGACCGAGCTGCACCAGAAATTCTTCAACAGCGGCGAACACATCAAATCTTTTGAACTCGCCGACGGAGTGGTCGCAAGAACGGTCTGCATGGATTCCGGAAAGCTGATAACCAATGCCTGTTATGCCGATCCGCGCGGAAACCGCGCCATGATAGGCTATTTCACAAACGCAACCGCGCCGACTCAGTCATGTACTACCCATGTCATGGTCAGATATGACAAAGTTCACGGAGGAATTGCCTGTCCCGATTGTCCCGAATCCGACTGCATTTACGTCGGGCTGCTGAACGTGACTTCCCGCGATTTCCCGTTCCAGATAACCGTCCGCGACGCGCAGTATACCTGGAGAGAGGTACCGGCGGGGACAAGGTATTCAATGGACTCGCAGACGCCCTTTTATCAGACTATATTGAACGGCAGATATTCCGGCATAAGCGCCGTGGATGCGCAGTACAACCGCATTTGCCCCGGTCATTACGATCCCGACGGAAAGAAAGAAACGACCGAAGAGGTTACCGAACCGCCGATCGAAGAAGAACCCGGCGGCGATATTCCGCCGGAAACGGTTCCGATGCCGGAAACTCCTTCGGAAGCTCCCCCCGAAGCCGAAACGCCTCCGGTCCCTCAGCCGGAAGAACCGGTTGATCCGACTCCCGCCGATCCCAATCCGCCGGGGGCATACTGGCCGGAAAACTGATGCGTATTGCTTGTCATGTATAAAAATTCATCGTGATTCACGATATGTTAACATTATGTACTTGAATTTTTATCCCGAAATAAGGTATACTATACTAAGATATAAAAAATGCTTGTTAACTAACGGAGGTCATCTATATCATGAAAAAGACGAGAGCCCTTGTCCTTATACTTTTGGCAGCCCTGTTATGCGGAGCCTTCTCTGCCTGCGGCGCCGAAACCAATGAAATCAATGTCACGCTCATCATTGAAGCCGGCGATGATCTTATCTTCGATCAGCACATGAAGCTTGACTATGAAAACCCGACCGTTCTCATGCTTGTAAAGGAAGCGGCCATTCTTTATGAACTGCCGATTACCTACAACGCAAACGACGACTCGGTACAGGACATCGGCGACTATAAAGAATACGATGATCTGGAAAACAACCTCTCATATTTCTGGGAATACTCGATCAATGATGTTTTCCCGGATGCTCAGACCGGCGGAAAAGCCAACGCTCAGCCGATCGTTGAAGGCGACGTAATCAGATACGTTTACACCGAGCTGGACCTTACCACTATTCAGTAACAATTGAAAAGCCCTCCTCCCTCAAAGGAAGAGGGTTTTTTTATTTATCTTATTCATTTTTTATAAAAATTTACTTTTATTACTCATTGATTTCATGTATGTGCGGTAGAATATAGTGATGATAACACGGAGGTTATACGAATGTCTCTTAAACTTGATACCGCATATCTTCGGGGCTTTGTTTCCGATGATGAAATAAAATCAATGCAGGATCATGTCGACGCGGCGGCGGCAAAGGTAATAAACCGCACCGGCGCCGGCTCAGATTTTCTCGGCTGGTACACTCTTCCCGATGATTACGACCGCGAAGAATTTGCCCGCATAAAAGCAGCTGCGAAAAGGATCCGGGCGAATACCGATATTTTTATAGTCATCGGTATCGGCGGCTCATATCTCGGCGCCCGCGCCGCGATCGAGTTCATTAAAGGCGCTAATTACAATCTGATAGAGAAAAACACACCCAAAATATATTTTGCGGGAAACAGCCTGAGTTCTTCTTCGATGAACGAGCTTCTCGATCTCTGCGAAGGAAAACGGGTCACTCTGAACGTTGTTTCCAAATCCGGAACCACTACCGAACCCGGGATTGCATTCCGCATACTGCGCCGGTTTGTCGAAGAACAATACGGCGGAGACGAGGAAAAAATCAGAGAGCATATTTACGTCACCACCGACAAGTCCCGCGGGGCGCTTAAAACGCTCACCGATGAAAGAG
>JAAZGC010000135.1 GCA_012511425.1 Clostridiales bacterium
CTTCTGCGAAGCGGCGTTACTTCGCAGGTGCGCATCAGCATTGCGATGGCTTCGGCGCGGGTCATCGTCCTTGCCGGATTTACGTTTGCTCCGGCGTCAAGCGAAAGCGCTCCGACGACGGCGAGCCCCTCGACCGCGGCGCGGCATTTTTCCGAAATTCTGTCTAAATCTTTTATCTCGATATCAATCTCAATCGTCGGCGACATACCCTTATAGATGAGGAATTTCCAGAGCACAAGCGCCGCCTGCTCGCGGGTCATTGTTCCGTCCGGGCGAAAGCTGGAGTAATCGTAATCGATAATCCCCATATTGACCGCCCAATAGATATAGCTTGACCTGGTGTCGGTCTTCTGAACGTCTTTGAGCCAGCTCTGCCCGGCAAACCATCCTGCATTGCCGCCGGCGCAGAGACAGAGCATTCTTGCGAAGTCGCCTCTGGTCAGCTTTGCGTCGGGAGAGAGCTTGCCGTCTTTATAAAGCCCTCCCGTTATGCCCCATGCGGCTGCACGGCGGAGAAGTATTTCATCCGGGCGATTCTTTATATCGGCTGCGGCGGGAAATCCCAGAGTCTCTTCGATCAGCTTCGCGAGAGTCGAATGACCGCTTCTTGTCGGACGCGGGGCGGCATTCCGGGAAGACGATGCGGCATCGAGCATTCTGTCATGCGAAAGCGGCGAGTTTATGTCGATAAGGTAAAGGTCTTTCCAGCCGTAATACCTGTATGACGAAAGCGCCGTATTCATATGAGAGATGTATTTTTCTCCGAGCCCGCGAAGGTCGAGGCGGCTCTGCCCCGACATCAGCGCGTTCAGTCCGGCGTAAGGATTATAGACATTGGTGACAACCACCTTCCCCGCCGTGCTGCGCTTCATTATGTATGAAAGGATAAGCGAGATGTTGCCGGTGTAGTTCTTCGCCGCCGCCCAGACCGGATTTGAATACTCAAGGTCGGCCGAGAGCTGCTTCACCGCCGCGCTGGATTTTTTATATGCGGCGCTGTCGGTGTTTTTTCCGTAAACATCGGTTATAAAATCGGCCAATGTAAATTCATAGCCGAGCGACGCGAGCGATGCATCCGCCGCTTCGCGGAAGGCGTTCAGAAAATCGTTTGCTCCGACGCTTATAATAATGTATGAAGCTTCTTTTATCAGGTCGTCGAGGGCGCCGGTATAGAGGGCGTCGACAAGGTTTTTAGAGGTGCCGCCCTCGATTCCCCATGTCTCCTCCTCCGCTCCCAGAGATTTCGAGACGATTGCGCTCATCCTTTCCCTCTGCGGGGAATTGAGACCGTTGCCGTTGATAAGGTCGTCGCCCAGATAAAGCACGGTAAAGCGTGACGCTTCGGTCTGCTCACCTTTTGCGGACAGAGGCGGCGAAAGCGAATTCAGCGAGACGCAGAGCAGGATCAGCAGTATATATATCCTTTTTTTTGATGTCATGGCAGAGAATTTCCGATTCTTCAGTGTTTTGGCGGGTTTGTGTATAAAAATTTACAAATTGCAGCAATGCCGGACAGAGTTTTCGCCGATGCCGTTTGTATATGATATTTTACCACTCCCGTGCGAATAAATCAATAGTAATATTTGACGAATTTTTACAATTCCGCACGGAAAACCGGATATTTTTAATCATAAAATGCTTGACAAGCGGGCGCCGGGGTGATATACTATATATTACTTATCGGATATTATCATTATTCCGAGCGATATTCCGCGCACGGTTGTTTTTGTGCTGAATATCGGAACTGCTTTACGGATTTTTCACAGCGGAGCTTTTTTCCTTCTCCGCCGAAGAGGATTTTATGAACATTCGATTGAAGGCGGCGCTTACTGCCGCACTTATGATATTGACCGTCTTTATTCCGATTTTTTCAAACACGGCTTATGCCGGGGAGTTTGACGGCAGCGACACCGAATTTGCCCGGGGCATAATCAATAACGGAGCGGGAGCGCCCGACCGTTTTCTCGCAAATGCCTATCCCGAATACGAAAGCATTCTTCTGAACCATACAGGCCCGATCACGGCAGGCGCCTCCGACCTTTACGAAGCGGCGCTGATGCTTTACGACTGGATGGTTTTTAACGTAACATACAAGTACGGCCACTTCGGCGCCGAGTCAATCGGTAATATCTTTGAAAAGAAGATCGGAAGCTGCACCGACTTCAGCTACGCTTACATGGCGTGGCTGCGCTACAACGGCATCCGCGCATGGTGCGCCAGCGGGAGTTATTCATCCGGCTCTTACCGCTGGGATCACACCTGGTGTGTCGCCGAAATCGGCGGAGTCGAGTATGTTTTCGACCCGGAAGTCCAGAATTACAACTACGTCAGAACCGGCGTTATGAGCCATACCAAATTCTGCGTCGATCCCGAAAAGGCTGCGGTGAATTATGCCGGAACCTCCGCCCGTTATTTTAACTATGACGGCGGAGATACGTCAAGCACGACGGCGGAATACAAATCGCCCGCTCCGACCGAAACTCCTGCATACGAAACCGCTCCGGAAAATATGCCGGAGAACATCCCCGAAGTCCCGGTCGATCCCGAAGTCGTATACGGCTTCCCGGGCTTTGAAATTCTGACCGAATCGGACTTCGGCATCGAAGCGCCTGCGCCTCTGCAGGAAGCGGCGGTTTATTCGGTACCGGCTCCCGTAGTGTCAGCGGCACCTACGCATATATCTTACAAAGATGTTCCGCTTGATTACGAATTCATCGACGGCATCGATTTTGTCAGCTATCTGAAGCTGATGAACAGTACCGGCGAAGACACATTTGAGCCGAACGGCTGCATAACCCGCGGAATGCTGGTAACCGTTCTCGGCAGGCTTGCGCAGATAAACCCGGATGATTATATAGGCGACGGCCGAACCAAGTTCACCGATGTTCCGGCGGAAAGCTGGTACTCCCCCTATATCGGCTGGGCGGAAAAGAACGGAATTGTTTTAGGCTACAGCGACGGCAGCTTCAAGCCGGATGCGGTTGTAACCCATCAGCAGTTCTATGTCGTAATGAAGCGCTATATGGAAGCCAATCTCTTCAGATTCGCCGAGGTTAACAGCGACGGCAGCGAATTTGCGGATTTTGACCAGGTCGATTCCTGGGCGAAGGACGCCGCACTGCTCTGCGGAGCTGTCGAAATAATCCCCTCGACGGACGGCAGGCTGAATCCTTTCGCCGCACTGATCCGCGGAGAACTTGCTCATTCAATAATGAAGTACTGCGTTTTCGCCGAAAAATTGCATAACTGAAGATAAAATCAAAATAAGCGGCATGCGGCAAAACCAAACGCACGCCGCTTCTTTTTTGTTCGGAAAAAGACAACAATTATTCAAAGAATAAAACAAAAGTGCGGAATTAACCATGGAAAAAAAGAATCACAATGCCCTGCTCAAAACCATCGGCCGTTCGCTTACAGTCATTGCGATGGCCGCCGTGCTGATCGCAATTCCCGAAATGCAGATGCGCGCCTTCCTTTCGGCGGAGCTTGCCGCCGTAGAGGAATCCTCCCGCCGGGCGGGAGAAGCCGCCGCTGCCGCAAGAGCGGAGGACACCCCTTACTCAAGGCGGATGCTCGAGATAGCCAAGCTCGAGGCGCAGGAGGCTTTCTATCAGAAATACAAATACCGAAATGAATTTCATTATTACGGTCAGTTTTATGAGATGTATCAGCAGGTTTACAAAGCCGATACGATATTTATCGGCACCTCGCATGCTTCTCACGGAGTGAATCCGAAATACATCGAAGAAGCTTATTCCGGCAAGGGAAACCGCACTTTCTTCAACTTTTCGCTTAACGGCTCGAACCCCGGCTATTATGTCGAATGGTATAAATTCTTCAAGGAATCCGGTTACCCGAAGCCGAGGACGATCGTCTACTGCGTCGACTGGTTCATGACCGACACCGGCTGGCTCTGGCGCCGCAAGGAATTCGACTCGAATTACGACTGCCCGCAGTATATAGCAAAGCAGCTTAAAGCAGCCGAAGAAAAGGCCATTGCCGAGGCGCTTGAGTCCTCGGAAGAAACTGAAACGGCGGCGGAAACCGAAACGGCCGCCGAAACGGAAGCCGTTTCGGATTCGGGAGAGGAGAAGGCCTGGTTCTCTCTCGA
>JAAZGC010000014.1 GCA_012511425.1 Clostridiales bacterium
CTGACCGGAGAATGACATGACCGAACAACAGCTGAAAAGACTTCATGAGCTTTGCCCGCCGAATCCGAAGCGCTGCCCCGTCGAATATATGCCGACCGACTGGCAGGCGTTTGTTTTCAGGATGTGGGGACGGCTGACGCCCCGGCGCATCGCCTCCGTCCTTTCGGCGGACGAAGCGGAGATTATCAAAGCCGCCGAAGATATGGGTCTCGGCGCGCCCGCCTCCGACGCCGACGAGCGGGAATGGACAACAAAAGGCTACATCACGCTTATCCGCGACAGCTGGCATCTTGTCGATTACGACCGGATCCGCGAGATCGTCTCGATGACGCCGGACGAGCTGTTTTACACGATAAAAGAAGACGATTTCCTTCATGTCAAACTCGGCGGCTTCAAGCCGGACGTGCCGCGGCTGAAAGTTACGCCGCTTTCTTCGGAGCAGAAACTGCATACCGCCGGGATAAAAGCGATTTCCGAAAGCTTTGACGGCAAAGTCGGGGAATACAAAAGCCGTCCGTTTGATTTTTCGAATGTGTATAAACGCCCCGAAACGGCGGCGGATCTTTCCGGCGGCATCCGCCTCGCTTATTCCTACTGCGCCTTGTACGGCGATGTTTTTACCTCAAACGTCGATTACTGCTTCTCAGATGAACTCCTCGCCGCCTACCGCGGCTACGGAGTCAACGGAATCTGGTGTCAGGCGGTATTATACCGTCTCGCGCCGTATCCTTTCCATGACGGGATGGACGACGGCTGGGAGGAGCGGCTTGCCGGTCTTCGCGCCCTGACCGAAAGGCTTGCCGGATACGGCATAAAGCTGTATCTCTATCTTAACGAGCCGCGCGCGCTGCCGTCGTCATATTTCAGCGGCGGCACGCATGACGACATCAAAGGGCATACGAGCGGCGGCCTTACAAGCCTCTGCATCTCCTCCGAACCGGTCAAAAAATACCTATACGACACCGCCCGCTTCATCGCGGGAAAAGCGCCGCTCTTAGGCGGATTTATGACGATATCCGGTTCGGAAAACCTTACCCACTGCTATTCGCATACCGGGGAGCCCGACTGCCCGCGCTGCTCAAAACGGCCGAGGGCGGAGGTGACGGCGGAGTGCAACAACCTGCTTTACAGGGGAGCTTCGTCGGTCATCCCCGATTTCCGCTTTATCGCCTGGACATGGGGCTGGCCGGACGATATGGTCGGGGATATAACAGAAAAACTCGACCGCGGGATAATCCTCTCGGAGGTGTCCGAACACAGAGTTGAGAAGATTATCGGCGGGGTAAAGACTTCCGTTTCCGACTATTCGATTTCCGTCGTCGGTCCCGGCGAGCACGCGCTTGCGTCCTGGAAAAAGGCGCGGGAGCTGGGGCATCAGGTCTGCGCGAAAACGCCGCTCAACTGCTGCTGGGAGGAAGGCTCGCTGCCGTTTATCCCGGTGTTTGACACCGTCGCGCTTCACCTCTGCCGCCTCAAAGCCGCCGGGGTTGAAAACCTCATCCTCGACTGGACGGTCGGCGGATATCCGTCCCCGACCTTCGCCCTCGCTTCGCTCATCATGGGGCAGGAAAATCCGGAGAGGGAAGCGGTACTGACCGAATTTTACGAAAAGTTCTTCCCGGAATCCGAGCGGGAGATAATCAAAGCCGCATCGGCGCAGCTTTCCGCCGCTTACGACAACTGGCCTTTCGAGATCGGAGTGCTTTACAACGGCCCGCAGCATATGGGACCGGCAAATCCGATACACATAGAGCCGACGGGGCTGTGGGCAACCATGACCTGCTGGCCGCATGACTGCCTGACCGCCTGGAGAGCGATATATCCCGAAGAAGTCTTCGAAAATCAGTTAAAACTGCTTTCCGACGGGTGGGACAAGGGAGTTGAAACGCTTAAGCAGCTTAAAGGGCAGCCGCTTTCAAGCATGGCTGAGGACATCCTCGTCTGCGCCGAAGCCGCGGCGGCAGTTTTCCGCTCGATGTATATACAGACGAGATTTATCCGTCTCCGCGGCGATATTAAGAGTAATGGCGAAGAACTTATAAAGCTGCTCGACGCCGAGCTCCGCTGCATATATGAAGCGGCGGATGCGCAGAGCCGCCATCCGGGCGTCGGGTTTGAATCGACCAACCACTATTTCTTCACCCGTCAGTCGCTCAAGGAAGCTGCGATAAGCTGTGAATACGCAAAGAAACTTATCAAAAGTCACTGAATAAGGAGAAACTGATATGACCATCGGTTCCCGGATCCGCCGGCTACGGATAGAAAAAGATATGACTCAGAAGGCGCTCGCCGGATATCTGGGCGTCGGCGTCCGGGACGTCGATTTCTGGGAGAAAGACGGCGAAGCGCCGCCGCTCGATATGATCCGCCGCCTGGCGTTCCGCTTTGAGACAACGACCGACGAGCTGCTCTGCATGGACAGCTTCGAAGACGATAAATACATAAAAAGCGTCACGGCCGAGTTCCGCCGCCTGATATCGGAAAACCGCGTGTCCGACGCGGCAAACGTTATGCGCTCGGCGCTTAAGGCGCACCCGAACAACTGGAATTTCCGCTGCATGCTGATGTATGCGCTCTATCTTGCCTGCGATCAGCCGTCGATGGTGCGGTTTTACGCATCCGAAATAAGACAGCTCCACGACTCGATTATAGCCGCCTGCCCCGACGACTCGCTCCGCACGACGGCGCGGCGGCTCTACGCCCTCCATCTTGCAAGCGATCTGGGCGATACCGCCGGGGCCGAACAGGAAGCGATGCGGCTGCCCGACCGCTCCGAATCGCGGCAGAACCTGCTGCCGATGGTCTGCCCGCCGGAAAAGAAGGCGGATTACCTGCGCAGAAACATAGTCTCGACCGCCGTCGAAGCCGTCAGGGATTTGAATGATCTTTTTGAAACGACGAAGGGCGACCTTCCTTCTTCGGCGGCTGCCGCCGAGGCGGCGGCGGAAGCGCTCCCGGCGCTTCTCGGCGGAGAATGCGGTCCTTTGTGGTCGCAGGTCTGCCGCGCAAAACTGCGGCTTGCCGAGATATACGGCAGCCGCTCGCAGCTCGATTCGGCGATCGAAGCCTTTTCCGCCGCGGCGGAAGCGGCGATAGCTTTCGACGCGCTCGATGAAAACCATATCTTCGAAACCCCGACCGCCAAAGGCGTTATGATGAAAAAGAGCGACTACGAAATCACACCGCTCACCGTCCGGCTTCGCGACGAGGTGCTGAAAACCCCCTGGGCATCGGCGCTCATGTATGACCCGCGGATGACGGATATCTGCACCCGCCTCGGACGCGCCGCCTCTGCCGCGGAAACTGCCGCCGCAGAGCCTGAACTTGAAGCAAAGCTGCCGTCTGACGCAGCCGACGATACGGCGGAAGTCGTTCCGGCCGACCTCTCCCGCCCCTCGGGTAAGGCGGAGTTTTAAATGGTTGAAAACAAAACCGCCGACATATTCCTCGCGCCCGGCGCGCTGCTTGCGCCGCTCCCCGCGGTGCTCGTCTCCTGCGCCGATGACCGCGGCAAAACCGACATAGTCACCGTCGCCTGGACGGGGATGCTCTGCACCAAGCCGCCGCTCACCTATATTTCGCTCCGCCAGAGCCGGTATTCATACGGACTTATCCTCGCATCCGGCTGCTTTGTAATCAACCTGCCGGATGAAACGATGGCAAGGAAGACCGATTTCTGCGGCATCTATACCGGCAAAAAAGTTGACAAGTTCGCCCGCTGCGGCTTTGAAAAGGGATATTTCGAGAATTTTCCGGCTCCGTATATCAAAGACTGCCCGCTCTCGCTTGCCTGCCTTACGGAAAAACCGGACGGCATCGCAAAAAACCCGACGCCGCTGGGGACGCATGATATGTTCTGGGCGCGGATAGTAAGCGTCCGGGCAAAATCCGGGCTGATCGATGAAAACGGCAGGCTGATGCTCGACAAGGCAAGGCTTCTGAGCTATACCCACGGCGAATACTTCGCCCCCGGCCGCAAGCTCGGCCGCTTCGGCTTTTCGACCGATAAAAAGAAGAAACAATAATAAAAAAGTCGGAGGAACTCGCGGGAGTTCCTCCGTTAATTTATCCGGATTGTCCGGGTCGGCCTGCGGCTTCAGATGAAGCCGTCATAACCGTATACTGCGTTTACTTGTTTTCGCCGGGTCAGGCTGCTTTCTTCTTCTTGGAAACGAGGAAGACGACGACCGCAACGACTATTACGACCGCAACGATCGCAATGCCGACTATAAGTCCGGTGTTCACTTCGGCTTCTGCGGCAGCGGTCTCGGCGGGAGCGGCGGTTTCTGCGGCGCCTTCGGCGGCAGCCGGAGCAGCTTCTTCGGCAGCAGCGGCTTCGGCATCGGCAGCAGCAGCGGCTTCAGCCTCGGCAGCAGCGGCAGCTTCGGCCTCGGCGGCGGCAGCAGCTTCGGCTGCGACGGCAGCAGCGGCTTCCTGAGCAGCGGCAGCGGCGGCGGAGAGATCGGGCAGCTCGGCGGCGGCTTCGAACTCTACCGGAGTTATGGCGGAGTCGTCGCCTGCGCGGAAAGCTTCTGCGCCGGATTTGACCGCGAAGAATGCGATATAGTCGATTTGGATCTTGTCGCCGTCGGCCATGTCGCCGTCAGCGCCCTTCCACATCGGGTCGAGGCGGATTCCGCTGCAGGCGCCCTGCCAGTTCCAGGCGTCAAGCGCAGTGCCTTTAATGTTGGTTGAGGTATAAATATTGGCATTCGGGAGGTAGACTATATAGGTCTGCCAGACGTCAACGTTCGGGATAATGCTGATATGCGTGCATTCCGGACCGGTAATGGAATGGCCGGAGCCGTCGGTCTTCGCAAACAGCTCGATTGCGGTTGCCGGGCTCGGGTTCTTTACGCGGACTTTCGCCCACTGGATCGAAGAGACATCGGCAACATCGGCGGCTATCATGACGTTCGGGTCAAGATCCTTCGCCGTGAATGTCCAGTAATCGCGCTCGGCGGTGTCGTATTCAAGGGCGGTAACGGCGTTGCCGGCGTCTGCTATCGCGGTTTCGATCGCCGCACCGGTGAATTTACCGAAATCCCAGAGAAGCTGGACGTCGGGGTCGAGCGGGGGATTTTCGTTTACAAGACCTTGGGTGAGGTCGGCGGGAGTCGGGCCTTCTTCAAACTGAATCGGGGTAATGGCAGAGTCCATTTCGGGGCGGAAGTTGATCGCGTCGTCCTTGCTTGCAAAGAACGCGACATAGTCGACTTTGATGTAGTCGCCTTCGGTCATCGATCCGCCGGTGTCGGAGCCGTCGTCGCCTTCCTGCCACATCGCGTCAAAGCGGATGCCGCTGCAGGTGCCCTGCCAGTTCCAGGCGTCTATCGAGGTATTCGCCTTGAAGGTGTTGGCGGTGTAGAGGTTTGCATTCGGCAGATAGCAGATATAGGTGCGCCAGGTGTTGTCGCTCGGGACGATATCAACGTGGGTGCATTCCGGACCGGCAAGCGAGTGGCCGGAGCCGTCGGTCTTTGCGAAGAACTCGACTGCGGTTGCCGGACTTGGGTTCTTAACGCGGATCTTCGCCCACTGGATCTTGGCTACGTCGTCAACGTTAACGGCTATGCCGACATAGGGGTCGCTGTTCGTTGCGGTGAAAAGACCGTAGTCGGGATGGGAGAGATCGTAATCCATGTTGATGCTGTTGAATTCGGCGATTGCTGCTTCCATATCATTCGAAGTTTCTTTGCCGAAGTCCCAGAGAACGGTCGGAGCGTTCGCGGCGGAGCTGACAAAGGTAAACGACGAAGCGATGAGCAGAACGGTGAGAATAAGCGGGAAAAGCTTCTTCATATAAGTCATCCTTTCTGATATCGGCTTTTTCAGCCGAAATGTTATAACCGGTGAAAATTTAAGACCCAGCGCAGACACCGGGAAAAAGCCGAGATAACTGCGCTTTAAACCCAGTATGACTTTATTATAGAACATTTTTGCCGGTTTGTCAAGATGATTTAGTAATTTACGAGCAATTTACGCTGAAAATACATCTTTTTGCAAATTCCGTCGGTATGCGTCAAAAGCGGTTAATATACGAGAAGCCGATATAAAAGCCCGCCCGCCGCTTGTTTCGGAATAACGAAACCGCTTTCAGATACAGCAAAATGCATAATTATGTAAATATCGAACCGCCGCATCGGCGCGGAGATCATTGCCCGGGAGTTAATCTGCCGCGGAATATTGCCGGGCGAAATATAATTATCGATTGTTCAAACAAACAGCTTTACAAATAAACAGAAAAATAGTATAATATAAGCGGAAGAAAAAATATTGTGCGTCAGCCGCCGAAATCACACTCAGCCGATGCGGCTGTCGCGGCGGTATTTAAAGTCAAGCCGTTTATCTTCCGCGAAAGGAATAAATTAAGATGAAAGAAATAAACATCGGAGCAAAAGCCGAACACAAAATGACGGTCACCGCGGATGTCACCGCCGAAAAGGTCGGTTC
>JAAZGC010000136.1 GCA_012511425.1 Clostridiales bacterium
GCGGCGGCGTTCTCGTAAAGCCGGTCAACCGTCCATTTGCCGTCAAGCACCTGGCTGTACTGATCTTCGGGGTTGCCGAAGTAGTTTTCATACATCTGCTTGTTGAAATACATGCAGCCGATGCAGCGGATCATGTCGATGTCGATATCGCCGCAGAGCAGGAAGAGACGGGACTTGCCGATGTTTATCTCATCAATATAAGCGGTAGACCACCACGGCTCCTCGATGTTGATGTAAGGCGCCTCCGCCATGTTCATGAACAGGCCTTCGGTGACGTATTTGGCGCTGTTCCACTGAACGACGTTGTAGAAGTCGTATTCCTCGGAGCCGGCCATGATGAGCTTGCGCATCTCGGTTCCGGTATCCGACGAGCCGACGCCGGTATCGACGAAGTTGAACTTCATATTGAGCTGCTCTTCGACGCTCATGTTGCGCTCGTAAAGCGCGTCGTCGACGACATCTCCCGACTGTTCGCCCTTCATGTCTATGAAGGATTCGGAGACGTCGCTGTTTTTGGTGAAATACCAGACGTTTATCGTCTCGCCGCCGAGGTCGAGGTCGGCGGGGATATTTTCGTTTCGGAATACCGTCGTCGTTTCGGCTGCGATATCTCCGGCGGTGGTAACCGTGTCGGGACCGCCGTCGGCCGGTTTATCCCCGCCGCCGCAGGCAGCCATGGCGGAGATCAGCATAAGCCCGCAGATCGCAAGAGCCGTCAGGCGTTTTAAAGAAAGCATTAGGAATTCCCCCTTTTTATTAAGTTTTGCATATTAATTTTATCACAAGTTAATATCTTTGTCAATACATACGGAAAATTATCCTGAATTTATCAGCGGGTTAATATACATTTCCGCCGTAACGACGATTTTTGATCAAATTGTAAATTCACGCCGCGCGCTTGACTTATCGGCGGCTTTGTGGTATAATATGCAATACGTCCGAAGACAGCAGGCGACAGTAAGTCCTGCCGAGGTGCAAGAAAAATAATTCCGCGCTTTCAGCGCTCTGTGTTTTATTGCCGCGATCTTCGGATCGGGGCGTTTTTTATGTTAAAACAAGCCTCGACAAATTCCAACGGAGGTGAAAAGCACATGCCCAGTTCAAAGGCAATCGATATCAAAAAGCAGATAGTCCAAGACCTGACAGAGCATCTCGACGGCGCAATCGCCGGCGTCGTAGTCGATTTCTTCGGCGTAACAGTCGAAAAGGACACCGCCATGAGAGCCGCGCTCAGAAAAGCCGGCGTGACCTATAAAGTCGCGAAGAACACCCTCATCGGCCGCGCCTGCGAAAACGTCGGATTCGGCGACATGACCAAGTATCTTAAAGGCAACACCGCAATTGCGATCAGCCGCGAAGATCCGGTTATCGCCGCGAAGATTCTCAAGGAAAACACAGGCAAAGACTCAAAGCTTGTGATCAAAGGCGGATTCTATGACGGCAAGGTAATCGACGCCGACATGGTATTGAAGCTCGCCGATACCCCGACTCCCGAAGAGTCGATCGCGAAGTTCTTAGGCTCCATCCAGTCCGGTCTCTACAACCTCGCATACGCCCTTCAGGCTATCGTCGACCGCGGCGAAATCCTGCCGGCAGCTGCCGCCGAAGCAGAAGCAGCGCCCGCAGAAGCAGCGCCCGCAGAAGCAGCAGCAGCCGCCGAATAAGCGCAGCTCTGTCAAACCACAACAAAACACTGTTTAAGAAAAGTAAAACGGAGGAATAATAACCATGGCTAACGAAAAGACACAGCCGATCATTGACGCTCTTAAGTCACTTACCATCCTTGAGCTCGCCGAGCTCGTTAAAGATATCGAGGCCGAGTTCGGCGTATCCGCCGCTCCCGTAGCGGTTGCCGGCGCCGCCGCTCCCGCCGAAGCCGAAAAGACCGAATTCGACGTAGTTCTCAAGGCCGCCGGAGCCACCAAGCTCCAGGTCATCAAGGTCGTCCGCGAAGTTACCGGACTCGGCCTTAAGGACGCGAAGGAGCTCGTTGACGGCGCTCCGAAGACCGTCAAAGAAGGCCTCTCCAAGGCCGACGCCGAGGCTCTTCAGAAGCAGCTTACCGACGCCGGCGCCGAAGTCGAGCTTAAGTAAGAATCGTTTGGATTTTATTTCCGGAAAGGGGTTTCTCTTTCCGGATTTTATTTTTATATATTTTTTGATAAAAATATATGTTGATTCAGAAGCAGCTTACCGATGCCGGCGCCGAAGTCGAGCTTAAGTAAGAGTTATAACATTAAAGCGATTTTTCCGGGAAGTTTCGGTCTTTCTGGGAATTTTTGTTTTTTGTATATATTTTTTGATAAAAATATATGTTGATTCAGAAGCAGCTTACCGACGCCGGCGCGGAGTAAAATTCTCCCGTAAAGGGTTATCCTTCCCGGGAGATTTCTGTTTTTTCGTCATGTATAACGGACAGGAGACATATCACCCCGCCGCCGTTGGGCGGACGCAGCCCTGTTTCAGGTTCCTCCTATCTCTCCATCTCCGTGTTTATCCATCCAGTCGCCACAGACATTGTAGGCTTCGTAGTCCAGATCCGCCATTGTATTGGTGTGCAGGACTATACCCTCTATCGCTCCCTGCCTTAACAGCTCGGAATAACGCTCAAGCTGCCAGAGAACGGCCTTTGCGGTCGCCTGACGGCTCTCGCCGAAATTGAACAGATAGAGACCCAGCATCTTGCGCTTGTCCTTCGCCATTTCGCTGAACAGCTCGTATTTTTCATCGAACTGAACGATGTCCTTTTCTTCCCAGGTCCACAGGATTATGCCGTCAAACGGTTCAAGATAAGGCATGAGCGCCGCGTTCTGTTTACGATCCAGACCGTAATCGGCGGTATAAAGCACCATCCACATCGCAAGCGGCCGCGGACCGTCCTCATGAAGACGGCGGCGCACCTCGTAAAGATTTTCGATCGGAACCTGACGGTAGTCGACGCTGCCGCGGAAAAAATCGTCGAACACGCCGCAGCCGATGTTGCCGAACACTTTGGATTCTTCTATCAGCTGATTTACGACATCGGGATCGATTCCCGCATTGCAAATCTCCCATCCGACCTCCCTGAGCGGACGGAAGGATTTATTGTACTGGCGGCGATTGACATTTACTCCGAC
>JAAZGC010000137.1 GCA_012511425.1 Clostridiales bacterium
ATGCAATTGCTCATAATGATGTTATTTTCGATTCACGCTTTAAAAAATCAAACCCGTCTCCTGCCATGAAAATGTGTATAATACAGGAAATAGGATTACCGCATATTAATTTTGACACGATCGATGACTATATCATTCTTGTAAGTTATTATTTGAAATTGCTTGAAGTACAAAATACTGAAATCATTGCGTTTATTCAATCATTTGAGAGTATTGTGGATGAATATAAAAAGTTAGTATGTCCGCAGGTCAGTGCTGCTGTTATTCACCCCAATTTAAACAACAGAATAAATATTTTAAAAAATTTCATTTAGCCCTTGCATTCCACCCAAAATTCTGGTATAATATAATTACTAATTGCGGTATGCGTTTGCGGATGCATACTTGGCGGAGCGGAGAAATCCGCTCCTTTTTTTGATTTTGCCGACAGAAAACCCCTCCCACGGTGATTTTCATTTTACCATGGGAGGGGAATCTTTTTTATAAACAATGCCGATTTTTGATAAATTACCGAAAAGTCTTTGAAATAACGGGCTTCTCCCTGCGCTTGCGCAAAGGGGAGGCCTTTTCTTCCGAAAAAGCCCCGCGAAAAACATTTTACTCCATCAATTTCTTCATCTCCCCCTTCGCTTCGGCTACGAGGGCGTCGGCTTCGGGGAAGGATGCGGCGTGCATCAGGTAGTAGATTTTGATTTTCGGCTCGGTACCGCTGGGGCGGATGACGACGACGTTGCGGTCATCGGTCTCGAAATAGAGGACGTTGGAGGGCGGCAGGTTGGTCGGGGAAGTTGCGCCGGTTTCGGTGTCGAGGATGGTGCCCTTATCGTAGTCGCGAACGAATTTAACCCTGCGGCCGCAGAGCTGCTTCGGCGGGTTTTCGCGGAGGGCGTTCATTGCGGACGCCATGCGGGCGGGGCCGTCGATGCCTTCCATTGCGATGTTTTCGACTCCTTCCCGCCAGCTGCCGTATTCGGCATAAAGCTCGTCGAGCGCGTCGCAGAGGGTCTTGCCGAGCAGCTTGAAATACGCCGCCATCTCGACGATGAGTTCGGTCGCAACAACGGCGTCCTTGTCGCGGGCATAGCTGCCGCGCAGATATCCGTAGCTTTCTTCAAATCCGAGCAGGAAGGTGCCTTTGCCGCTTTCTTCGCAGCTTTTGATAACTTCGCCGATATACTTGAATCCGGTCAGGACATTGTAGAGGGTGATGCCGTGGCGGCGGCAGATTTCCGAGACAAGCTCGGTCGTGACGATGGTTTTGATCGCGTAGGCATCGTCGGGCATTCTGTCTTGGGCTTTTAGGGAGCTTGCGATGTACTCGAGCAGCAGCGCGCCGACCTGGTTGCCGGTGAAGGTGACGAATTTTCCGTCTTTGTTCCGCGCCATGATTCCGACGCGGTCGGCGTCGGGGTCGGTCGCAATGATGAGGTCGGAGCCGTTTTCGTCGGCGAGGGCGATGCCCAATTTGAATACGTCGGGATATTCGGGGTTCGGGAAGGCGACGGTCGGGAAAGAGCCGTCGAGAACGAACTGCTCATCAACTTTTATAAGGTGTTTAAGACCGATGCGGGAAAGCATTTCCGGGATAAGCCGGTAACCGGTTCCGTGGAGGGGGGTATATACTATTTTCAACTCGTCGGCGGCTTTGCGGACGGCGTTTTTGTCGACCTGCTGCGCAATGACGTTTTCGAGGTATTCCTCGTCGATCTCGGCGCCGACATAGATGATTTTGCCCCCGGCAAGAAGCGAATCGAATTCGGATATGCTCTCTGCCGCATCAAAGAGATCGGCGCGGCGGATGTAGTTTTCGACGGCTGTCGCCTGCTCCGGAGCGAGCTGAGCGCCGTCTGCCCAGTAAGCCTTGTAGCCGTTGTACTGCTTGGGGTTATGGGATGCGGTTACATTGATCCCTGCGGCGGAACCGAGGCGCCGGACGGCAAAGGAGAGCACCGGCGTCGGGCGAAGCTCGTCAAAAAGCCAGACTTTAACGCCGTTCGCAGCCATAACCGCGGCGGCGGCTTTCGCGAACTTCTCGCTATTGATGCGGCTGTCGTAGCCGATAACACAGGTGCGGTTATCGGGAGAGGCTTCGTTTATGTAGTCGGCGAAGCCCTTCGTCGCCTGCGCGACGGTGTAGACGTTCATCGCGTTGATGCCGGCGGTCATGATGCCGCGAAGTCCGGCGGTGCCGAAGGCAAGCGGCGATGTAAAGTAAAACTCGCGTTTTACGGCGTCGGTGCGAAGCTCCTCGATGTCGGCGCGAAGTGGCGAATCCTTCGGAACCAGCTCATCCCAGCGGGCAAATTCCTTCTCAAAACAGTTGCTCATAGAATTCCCTCTTTCTATATGTAAATATTTTATATAATTTTTCAAAGTATAAAATGTAAGACAACTTTGATAAAACTCTCGATTTAATCAGCGCACGGCGTTGTTTAAATCGTCCTTCATCTCAAGAGCCGCCGCCCTTGCGGCGTCCTTGAAATCTCCGCCGTGCTTTTTGTAGGCAAGCAAAATTCCCCGGGACGAATTCACGACAGCTCCGCCGCCGTTTTTGTCAAAGCCGGGGACGACATCGGAAGCGCCGCCGCCCTGTGCGCCGTAACCCGGGATCAGGAAGAAGGTATGCGGCAATGCGGCCCGGAGTTCGGCGAGCTGCGCCGGATATGTCGCGCCGACGACCGCTCCGCAGGCGGAATAGCCGTCTTTGTCAACGCTGTCGGCTCCCCAAAGCTCTGCCGCCTCTCCGACCAAACGATAGAGCGGTTTTTCGCCGATAAGTTTGTCCTGGAACTCGCCGGAGGATGGGTTGGAGGTCTTCACAAGCATGAATATCGCCTTGCCGTTCGCTTTCGCCGCGTCGAGGAAAGGCAGGACGCCGTCCGAGCCGAGATAGCCGTTCACCGTCAGGCAGTCGATTTTGCCGTAGCCGTCCGAACCTAAATAGGCGTCGGCGTAGGCCTTAGCCGTCGAGCCGATATCGCCGCGCTTGGCGTCGAGGATAACGTAAAGCCCGGCTTCTGCGGCGTAATCTATCGTTTTCTTTAACAGAGCCGCGCCGGGAACGCCGAGCCGCTCATAAAACGCCGACTGCGGCTTTACCGCCGGAGCGATGTCGGCAACAGCGTCGATGATGCCTTTGTTGAACTCAAATATCGCTTCCGCCGCGTCGGGATATTTTGCCGCAATTTCGGGCGGAAGATATTCGGGCAGCGGGTCGAGGCCGATTACGGACGGGTTTTTGAGGCGTGCGATTTTCTCGCTTAAGGGGAGAAAGGACATATAAGTTTCCTCCGGTGTATTTTATTTTAAAGCCGATTTAAATCTTATATTTCGCGATAGGTGGTTTTCCCGCCGCATACGGTCATCTTTACCTTGCCGCAGAGGGTTTTGCCTAAAAACGGCGAGTTGCGGGATTTGCTTTTAATCATATCTTCGGTGAAAACAAAGCTCTCGTTCGGGTCGAACAGGAAAAGGTCGGCCGGGTTGCCCTGCATAATACCGCATGGGAGTCCGAGCAGCTTTGACGGATTTACGCTCATAAGCCGGATAAGCTGTTCGAGCGTCAGTTTTCCTCCGCCGACAAGGACGGCAACTCCGAGGGCGAAGCTCGTCTCAAGCCCGATAATGCCGTTGGGGGCGGCGATAAGTCCCCTCGCCTTTTCTTCGGGAGAATGCGGGGCGTGGTCGGTCGAGATGCAGTCGAAAACCCCGTCGGACACGGCGGCGATTATCGCCTGACGGTCGCGCTCGCTTCTAAGCGGCGGGCTCATCTTAGCGTCTGCGCCGAATTCCTCGGCCGCTTTGTCGGTCAGCGAGAAATAATGAGGGCAGGTTTCGGCGGTAATATTCGTCAGGCCCTTTCTTTTCGCCTCATACACCGCTTCGGCGCCGCGTCCGGTCGAGATGTGCGCTATATGCAGCCGCGCGCCGGTGCAGCGGGCAAGCTCGATGTCCCGGATTATCGCAAGGTCCTCCGCAAGCGCCGGAATGCCGGGGATGCCGAGTTTTTTAGAAGTCTCGCCTTCGTTTATTACTCCATTGCCCGTAAGCGCGCGCTCTTCCGGGTGGGAGATTATAAGAAATCCCGTTTCCGCCGACTTTTTCATCGCTTTGTACATAAGATCGGGCGGCGTCGGGTGTCCGTCATCCGAAAAGGCGGCCGCACCGGCAGCGATATTGGCGGAGAAGTCGACGAGTTCATTTCCCTTTTGTTCTCGTGTGATTGCGGCGACGGGAAGCACCCGGCAATATGCGCCCTGCGCACGGCGGAGCGCGTCTTTTATAAGCTCCGGGCTGTCGATGACCGGGGATGTGTTCGCCATTGCGGCGACTGCCGTGAACCCGCCCGCAGCGGCGGCGGCGCTGCCGGACATTATATCTTCTTTGTGCGTCTGACCCGGCTCGCGGAAGTGGACGTGCATATCGACAAGCCCCGGCGCAGCGCAAAGCCCGGAGGCGTCGACGGCATCGCCGCCGGACGCAAGGTTTTCCCCGACTTCGGCGAAAACGCCGTCTTTTATTCTTATATCAGCGCGGCGGAACTCGCCGTTTATGTATACATCTGCGTTTTTAATAAGCATCCGTCAATATCTCTCCCGCAATCGGCGGCAAAGCCGGTCGGCGCAATCGCCGCCGTCGCTTTTTTTGCCGAAATTGTTCTTACCGGATAATTATATCACAAAACATAAACCGGCGGAAATGATTTTTATTAACGGTCTGTAAAAAACACGGACAAAATACGGCACTTTCCCGGTATATTACAAACAGGACTTGAATTTTAATATTTAAGCTTTATAATATTATATGAGTTTGGTATAAGAACCGCACCGGGCTGAATTTCCGGTGTATTATTGCGGTTTTTTACCGATTTTTTAACCCGCATCGCAACCAAAGGCAAATCGTGCCGAGATAAAACATAGGAATGGAATCATATGAAAAGAACGAAACTTTCATTAGCGTTGCTGTTGCTTTTGCTGATTACGGCTCAACTGACCCTGCCGATTTCGGCAGAAGATCTGACCCTTGAAATACCGGTCGATCCCGAACAGTCAGTCGGCGGCGACGGGCTTATTTCGGAAGAGCAGCCGATTCCGCCGGAGCGCTTATCGGCATAGTTCCCGCCGCCCGCATCTTAGGCTCCGACAAATCGAAAAAGCGCAAAAACAAACGCGATTGATAACAGCGATTCCGACTCGCAGACTTACCCAAACAGTTAATTCGAATTCAAAGATTAACCTCCCATAGCAATTCCCCCCGAGAAAAAGCCGCCTGCTGCAAACATGAAGCGGCGGCTTTTTTCACGAGGTTTTTTAAGACTGCCTCCCCGGGATACAGGTTTCAAGCGCAGCCGATTTAAAACACTTTATCTTAAACTGCGCATTTGCCGAAATAGCTTGACAACGCTTAATTATTAGTTTATAATAGTGAATGTATATCGGGGATATTGAATTTATTATGTGCCATATTACGGGAGGTTTATCATGCTTAGAAAATTGATTGCCGCGGCGCTTGCCGTTTTGATTTTTGCGTCCGTTTTGGCCTGCGGGGAAAAGCCTGCGGATACCGTCGAAACCACCGCTCAGACCGCCGCCGAAACGACGGCGGGTGAGGAGATTACCCCGCTCGACGCGCTGCCCGAAAATGATTTCGGCGGCTATGAGTTCCGAATTTTGGGCGACACAAACTCAAACTGGTGGATAATCTCCCTCGACGCCGAAGACCTTGACGGCGAGATTATAAACGACACCGTTTACGAGCGCAACCGCTTTGTCGAAAACAAATACAACGTCGTGATTTCCTCTCAGGAGACGACGAATGCGATGCCGCAGGTGGAGAAGTCGGTCAATGCCGGCTCCGCCGACTACGATATGGTCTGGGAGCGGATAAACGCGATGGTCAAAACCGCGCAGAACGGCTTTTTCCGCCAGCTCAACGCGATTGACTCGATAAGCTTCGACCCGCGCTTCTGGGACCCCAACTCGGCGGAGGCGTTCAACATAAACGGCCGGCTTTTCTTCGTCTGCAATGATATAAACGTCCATTGCTTCGAGGGCTGCAGCGCGATGTATTTTTCAAAGACGCTGATTGACACTTTGGGGCTTGAAAATCCTTACGAGCTTGTAAGAAGCGAAAAATGGACGCTTGCCAAGATGGGCGAAATGATGCGCGCCGCTGCGGCGGACACAAACGGCGACGGAGTCCGGAACGAAGGGGACACCTTCGGGCTCGTTACCGGCATAGGGCAGTATCTGTCCCTTGTCAGCGGCACCGGCGAGCAGCTTGTCCACAAAGAAACCGGCAGCGACGGCAAAGACAGCTTCCGGCTGAACCTCGACTCGGCAAAGATGATCGAAGTCACCGGCATTGTCTGCGACCTTTTGAACGACAAAAACCTTTCCGTAATTGTAAACGACGACAACTGGGGATACAACAGCTTTTTCTCCGACCACAGCCTCTTTTATATAATGCAGCTCGGCTCGATTATAATGATGCGGGAAAATATGGAAACCGATTTCGGCGTCCTGCCTTTCCCGATGTACGACGAAAATCAGGGCTACTACGCCAACGGAATGGAAGCGACGGCACAGGCGATGTGCATTCCGGCATCGGTGCAGGACGCCGAGCTTGTCGGCGCCGTATCCGAAGCGATGGCGGTCTATTCCGACGCCTATCTTACCGACGCCTATTACGACACCACTCTCAAGGGCAAGATCGCCCGCGACGAAGACACCGTCGAGATGCTCGACATCCTTACCGCAAACCGGGTTTTCGACTACTCAACCTGCTATTCTAACTGGGATGTTTATACGAAATATCACACGAGCATCCAGAAGAACGGCGCGGAGGAGCTGGCTTCGCTTCAGGCGAAGCTGATAGAATCGTTCAACAAAAACGCCGAGGCGACGATCGAGGCTTATTCGCAGATCGGCTGATTAAAAAAACAAAAACGATAAAAACCGTACTGCCGCCCGCACGGGATTGCAGGGCGGCGGATTCGGCAGGATTTATAAGAAAAGACTTCCGTTAAACGGGTGACGGCTGTGATATGGGCAGTTATTTTAGGCGTGTTATGGATCGTCATGCTGATAATACACCTTATGTATTATGTAAAAAACAGAGATGACCGCTTCCAGAAAATTGCACTGATTTTATTGTTGGCGGCAGCGGCGGTTTGCATGATACTGATAAGCAGCTCCGCGAAGATGAATAAACGGGGATGACTCTTGCGCACCTCTGCCGCCGCTGCGAGCTTGACAAAAGCCGGTTTGTTCCGGCATATTTGCAGACCGAATGATGATTAAAAAAACCACGGGAGATTATCATGAAAGACAAAATCCGCCTCGGGATGATCGGCACGGCCGGGCGCGGCTGCGGGCATATCCGTATGCTTGTAAATATGCCCGACGTCGAAGTGGCCGCCGTCTGCGACCTCTATGAAGATCGCGTCGAAGACGCGCTTAAAATCTGCAATGACAGCTATCGGGGCGCCGTCAAAGTCGACGGCTATACCGACTTCCGCCGGATGCTTGAGCGCCGCGACATCGACGGCGTCATCATTTCGTCGTCCTGGGAGTCGCACGGCTATCTTGCCGCCGCCGCGATGGAATCCGGCAAATACGCCGCCGTCGAGTGCGGCGGGGCGGCTTCGATAGACGAATGCTGGCAGATCGTCCGGACATACGAGCGCACCGGCAATCACTGCATGTTCCTCGAAAACTGCTGCTACGGACGGGAAGAAATGACCCTGCTCCGGATGATAAAAGACGGCGTTTTCGGAGAAGTGGTTCACACCGAGGGCGGATATCAGCACGAGCTTCGCAGCGGCATCGCAACCGGCAGGGAAAGGCGCGCGTTCCGCTATGAATACTTCATGCACCGCAATGCCGAGCTCTATCCGGCGCACGAGCTGGGGCCGATGCAGAAATATCTGAACATAAACCGCGGCAACCGGATGCTGACGCTGACTTCAACCGCATCAAAGGCGAGGGGGCTTCGCGAATACATCGTCCGGGAAAAAGGCATAGACTCTCCCGATGCAAAGCGGGAAGTCACCGAAGGCGACGTCGTCACCACCGTCATAAAGTGCGCCCACGGCGAGACAATCGTGCTTTTCCACTCGACCACCCTGCCGCATCCTTACAGCCGCCGCGGCCGCGTTCAGGGGACGCGGGGGATTTGGACGGAGGACAACAAATCGATCTACATAGAGGGGCTTTCCCCGAACCACGACGAATGGGAGCTGTTTTCAAAATATCTTGACGACCCGAAATATGAGCACCCGCTCTGGACATGGTACCGCAGCTCGGATATCGAGGGCGGCGGCCACGGCGGAATGGACTATCTCGTCCTCCGCGCTTTTGTCGAGTCGGTCAGAGAACGCATCGCCCCTCCGCTTGACGCCTATGACGGCGCCTGCCTGATGG
>JAAZGC010000138.1 GCA_012511425.1 Clostridiales bacterium
ACGAATATCTTCATATTGCTGTCGCGGAAATCAGCCGGGATTATCGGATCGACCACGTTCTTTATGATATCTTCGCGGATTTTATCAAGCTCTGCTTCCTTCGAATGCTGCGACGAAACGACGACGGTCGAGACTCTTACCGGCCTGTCGTCTTCGTATTCGACGGAGACCTGAGTTTTGCCGTCGGGACGCAGATAGGGAAGCGCGCCGTTCTTTCTCACTTCGGTGAGTCGGCGGGCAAGCTTGTGAGCAAGGGAAATCGGCATCGGCATCAGCTCCGGCGTTTCGTCGCAGGCATAACCGAACATCATCCCCTGATCTCCGGCGCCGGTGTCATATCCGTCGTCAAACTCGCCGGCTTTGGCTTCAAGCGAGCGGTCGACGCCGAGGGCGATATCCGGAGATTGAGCGTGCAGCATATTGATGACGGCGCAGGTTTCGGCGTCAAACCCCATCGATGAATCGGTGTAGCCGATATCCGCAACGGCGGCTCTGACTATCTTCTGAATGTCGATTACCGCTTTTGAAGTCATCTCGCCCATTACCGAGATAAGCCCGGTCGTGGCGATGGTCTCGCAGGCACAGCGGGAGTTTTCGTCCTGCTTCAGCAGCGCGTCAAGGATGCTGTCGGATATGCGGTCGCAGATTTTGTCCGGATGACCTTCCGTCACCGATTCCGAAGTGAAAATTTGTCTTTTTATCATTGTTTCGGGCTCCTTTAAGTTAAGGATATATAATGTTTTGTTCGTGAAAAAAGCTTCCGGTGTTCCCGGAAGCTGAAAATTCTGTTGCCGTACGGCATGACGTGCGCTCACTTTATCCGTATTATTTATAAGCACCGAAAAAACGGATACGCGGATAAAGTGTGCAGAATTCTCATCTCTCAGGAATTGGCACCTTGCAAGGCACATCTCCTTGCAGGTTGCCGGGCTTCACAGGGCCGGTCCCTCCGCCGCTCTTGATAAGATGCCCGGAAAACCCGGGCGGGTAAGATGATTTTTGATTGTTTTTGATTAACAAATATTATATCCGATTTGTGACAAAAATGCAAGGAGATTTTATTAACCCCTCGTGTATTTTATATAAACTGACAGGCGTTCAGCGTTGATGAATGTTCTCGAATCATATCAAAAAACAGCCGGCGCTGAAAGTCCGGCTGCTGTAAATCCGAATAATGCTTATTTAATGATTTTCCCGCCTACCGGGCTGAGCGGGCGGACATAACCCGAGGGATAGTCGGGATAGCCGAGCGGAGCAGCCCATTTAACTGCGTTTTCGATTACTCTGAGTATCTTCGGGTCGTGATAAGTCGGAACCGACTCGTGTCCCGGACGGAAATAGAAAATTTTGCCGTTGCCGCGGCGGTATGTAAGACCGGAGCGGAAGACTTCGCCGCCCTCAAACCAGGAGATAAATAGCAGCTCATCGGGAGTCGGAATCTCAAATGTCTCGCCGTAAACTTCCTCGCTCGGAAGCTCGATATAATCGCCGATGCCCTGGGTAATCGGGTGGTTGTGGTCGATGACCCAAAGCCGCTCGATGTCGCCGTCCTCGCGCCATTTAAGGTCGTAGGACCTGGTGCCGGTGATCTTCTGGAAAATCTTGGAAGCGTGGCCGGAGTGGAGGACGATAAGCCCCATCCCCTTCTGAACCCGGTTCCAGACCTTGTTTACAATGTCGTCTCTCACTTCTCCGTGAGCCATATGCCCCCACCAGAGCATAACATCGG
>JAAZGC010000139.1 GCA_012511425.1 Clostridiales bacterium
CCGACGCCGTAAAACGGTTGAATCTGGACGAAGAGCCCGGCTATTCCGCCCTGTCGCAGATGCCGCTCGCGGATATAAGGCGAATTATAGATACCCTCGTTTCCCGCGAATATCTCGAATATTCGCAGGGCAAATACCGCACCCTTGAAATCGGAGCCGTAAAGCTGAAGAAGGGTGATAAGATTTATATAAAAAACGATCCGAGATATCAAGGCAAAACCGGCGAAACGATACCCCTCCCCCGCGGCAAATCCGCCGCTTCTCTTGACGACGAAGAGATCAGAAAAACCGAACTGTTTGAGCGCCTGCGCGCCCTGCGCAAAAAACTTTCGGACAACCGCGGGATACCGCCGTATATGGTATTTTCAGACAAAACGCTTATTGAAATCGTCAAAAAAAGCCCGACAAACGGCGAGCAGTTCCTTTCCTGCAGCGGGGTGGGGCAGAATAAATATCAGCAGTTCGGCGAAGAATTTGTCCGGGAGATCCAGAGCTATTTGTCGGAGCAATCTAAAAGTAAAACCTGAGCATCCGAAAAAAATGAAAACAACAAATTCGTATTAAAGCCCAGATGCAATTATTTCGACATTTGTCATTATTTTTAAGGTTGAATAACCGACTGTGATATGTTAAAATGTAATAAGAAATTATGATTTGAAACGCTGAAGATGAAAAACATATCCGGAAACCGGAGATTAACCCAGGAGGAATTTTTGATGAACAACAACGAACATCAACAGAATCAGCAGCCTTCGAGACCCGCTCCGTCACAGCAGGGAGAGGCTTTTCGCTCGGCTATGTTCGGTTACAACAAAGAGGATGTCGACAGCTACTTCACGGCTGTGACAAATGAGCTGAACCGTCTGAAGTCGGAGCTGGACGCGAGCAAATCGGGCAGCAACGATGCCGTATATGAGATCAGCCGCCGGCTCGATGAGAAGAATTCCGAGCTTGACGCGCTTACTCAAAAATACGGTGAACTGGAATCGGAATATTCGGCGCTTAAAGATAAACTCACCGAGAGCGAAAGGGAAAGAGACGAAGCCGGGCAGAGGATCATTGAGCAGGATGGCGAGATAGAAGCGCTGCGGCTCCGCGTCGAGGAAAATCGTCAGGTAATGAACAACACCCTCACCGAAGCCGAGGAAAAAGCCCGTCAATACGACGCCGTATCGGCTAAGATCGGTTCGCTTATAATTAACGCCACAAAAGATGCCGAAGATATCAGATCAAACTCCGAAAATGAAGCGGCGGCGCTGAAAAACCAAGCCGAAGAAGACGCCAACGGCATCCGCGCCGAAGCGGCGAGAGAAGCCGAAGATTTCCTTAACTTCGCAAGAAACAATGTCCGCAATTCGGCTGACGAAGCCAATCTCCTGGTCGGCGAATACGCCATCCGCGCAGCCGAAAACTGGAAAGCAATCCTCCGCGAATCTCAGAACCGTATGTCCGAATTGCTTAAGGAGATAGAGTCAAAAATCACCGAAAATACCGGCTCTGTCTCGGAAGATTTCGGCAGCTTCAAAGAAGAGCTGGTTCGTTCGGTTTCCATGGCAGAAAAAAATATGTCGGAAGCAGACAATGAATACACCGAAGATATCGAAGGGCAGCCGGTCGAATACGCGGAACGATAAAGTGCAAATAAAACGCCGGATATTGACATCGGTCAGTATCCGGTGATTTTTTTACGGTATTTATCCGAACCGACGGTTCGGCTGTCATTGCTTATTTATTACGGTCACCACAACCTCGGGCGGGTTAAATACCCGCGGCAGATTCCAAAAGATCGAAAGCCCCCGGCTGACGCATTCGAAGGTTTTTCGGGGCAGCTTGTCCATAGAATAAATCCCGCCCGCATATTTCGGAAAAAGCCCCTGATGCGGCGAAAAGAGACCGTTCAGAATTAAAGGTATCCTCACCTGCCCGCCGTGGGCGTGACCGCAGAATACTGCGTCAAACCCGAGTTCGTGATAAAATCCGAATTTTTCCGGACGATGAGAAAGCAGGATGTTGTAATCGTGACTGTCTTTGATATCGGCAAAGGCGGATTTCATCGCGCTTTCCCAGCCGTCGTATCCGCCTTCGCTGTCATAACTGCGCGGGTCGGATATGCCGCAGATATTAAGTCTGACGCCTTTTATGACGATATTCTCGCATTCGCCGTCAAGGATGCGGACACCGAAGTTCCTGATTTCATCTTTAACGGCTTCCAAGCCGCAGATATTTGTCTCATGATTTCCGGTGACGTAATATACCGGAACGCCGAGAGCGCAAATCCCTTCAAAAAGCTCAAATGCCGGTGTTCTTTCCTTGCGGTCATCGACGATATCGCCCGTCAGGAAAATAATATCCGGCTCGGCTTCTTTGACCGCAGAAAGCAGTTTTTGCTGTTTTTTGCCGTGAGCGGTGCTGTGCAGATCGGAAAGATGAACAGCGCGTATCGAAGCGCCGCTTAATCTGTCCGTTAAAACCTCATAACGCCTGAGAACGAGTCCGTGCCAAAAAGCGCATACGGCGAATGCCGCCGCAGCGGCAGAAAAAAGTATATAATGCACCATAAATAAATAGTTTTACGTAAAATCCAAACCAAAAGCTTGACATAAATAAGTAAATATATTATAATAAAATCCGGTTAATTTTAAAAGCGCGCGTTGTAAACATTGTATTTACCGGAGATAAATATTATGATAATCCTCGGAGCGGATGTCGGCTCTACCGGCTGCAAGTGCGCGGCATATTCGGAAAACGGCAGATATATCTGCGGCAGTTACAGGGAGTACCCGCATCCGGCCGGAGTCCTGAGAATTGACGCGGAGATTTTAAAATCTGCGGTTTTCGCAACGATTTCAGAAACCGCTGCCGCCGCACGCAGCTTTGAAACTCAATTCGGAAAGATTTCCTCCCTTGCCGTTTCATCTTTCGGCGAATCGTTTGTTGCTCTTGACGGCAATATGAATCCGCTTGCCCCGGTTGTCATGTATACCGACGGCTACGGCGCAGATGAAGCGAGAAGGCTTGCGTCTGACCCCGGTACAGAACGTATCATCAGCCGCGAATGTCTTATTCCCGATGCGACTTATTCTCTTCCCATGATGATGCGGATAATCCGCCGGGAATCCAAAATTGCAGATAAGGTAAATAAATTCCTGCTTATAACCGACTATATAACCTTTTGCCTGACGGGGGAAACCGTTATCCCCGGCTCTCTCGCCGCAAGAACGATGGCGTTGGATATCAGATCCGGGAAATGGGATGCCGAACTGCTCGAAGCTGCCGGCATAAATCCATCTCTTCTTTCAATTCCCGTTCCCGACGGCTCGCCGGTCGGCAGAATACTTAAATCACAAGCCGAAAAACTCGGGCTTCCGCAAGACACCCTCATTATCGCCGGCAGCCACGACCAGATCGCAAACGCACTCGGCTGCGGCGTATGCGCTGCCGGTGAAGCCGTCAATACTACCGGCTCTGTTGAATGCATTACTCCGGTCTTTGACAAAATTCCGGCAGATCCCGAATATTATCACTCGGGTTATGTCTGCGTTCCCTTTTCCGACAGCGGTCTTTTGGCAAATTATGCCTATAACTACACCGGCGGAACTCTCCTTCGCTGGCTTCGCGACAACCTGACCGAATTTAAAGGCGACGGCGGGGCATACCAATTGTTAGATGAAAAAGCCGCGCTAAAAGATATAACCGATGTTCTCGTTATCCCGCATTTTTCGGGAGCCGGTTATACTCCCGACAGAATTCCGTCAGCAAAAGGCGCGATTACCGGACTTACCTTCTTGACCGATATCTGTGATATCTACCGCGCTGCCCTCGAAGGAAGCGCATTTGAGATGAGATATAATCTCGAGCGGCTGAATTCTCTCGGAGCCCCGGTTCATTCGCTTACAGCCGCCGGAGGAGGAGCCAAATCCCCGCTCTGGCTTCAGATAAAAAGCGACATTTTCGGTCTTCCTATCACGGTAAGCGGAGCAAAGGAAGCCGGCACACTCGGAGCCGCGATGCTTGCCGCAACAAAATCGCTTTGTATTTACAATTCCTTCGGCGAAGCCGCTGAAAACTGCGTCAGAAACGGAAAAACTTATTATCCCACCCCGGACGCACAAAAAAGATACGGGGAAAAATACGCAAGATACATTGAAGCAAGAAACAGACTGATAAACTTATACGACTGAAAAATATGGCGATTTATACGATTGCAGACACTCATCTTTCCCTCGCGGTTGATAAGCCGATGGATATATTCGGCAGCCGCTGGGAAAACTATCTCGAAAAACTGACAAACGGCTGGACTTCAACGGTTGCAAAAGAAGATACCGTCGTCATCCCCGGCGATATCAGCTGGGCAATGAACCTTGAAGAAGCACTTGATGATTTCCTTTTTTTAGACTCTCTGCCCGGAAAAAAGCTGCTCGGAAAAGGCAACCACGATTACTGGTGGACGAGCCTTACAAGAATGAAAGCCTTTTTCGAAGAAAACGGAATTTCCACCCTCGATTTCCTTTACAACAACGCATACGCCTGCGAAGATATCAACATCTGCGGCTGCCGCGGATGGTATGTCGACAAAAACAACTCTCCGAAAAACACAGATTTCAATAAAATCGTATCGAGAGAGGCGGCACGCCTTGAACTAAGCTTATCCGCCGCCGACCGCCTGAACGAAGAATCGGGAGAAAACCGGGAAAATGTCGTCTTCATGCACTTCCCGCCGCTTTTTATAAATTATAAATGCGAAGAGCTGCTCGATGTGATGCACCGCCACGGTGTAAAGCTCTGTTTTTACGGACACATTCACGGTCAATACGACCTTGCGCAGGTTGTGGAAGAAGAAGGCATAGAGTTTGTTCTGATCTCCGGCGATTATCTCGACTTCATCCCCCAAAGGGTTAACTAAAAACCGTCCGGGAGTGTTCAATCTTTAAATTTTTAATAATTTTAGCGCTTTTGTCTTGACACAGAGCGCTTTTTTGACTATAATTATATAGTATCGGCTTTTGCGCCGATTAATAATATGTAACTAATGATATCGGAGGAATATATAAATGGCTCTCAAAAGCGTATCAAACCCGGAGAAGAATGTAGTAGAACTCGAAATTACGATAGATAAGCCGGCATTCGATGAAGCAGTAAATAAAGCATACCGCAAGAAC